>NZ_JBKOTU010000007.1:0-93505 GCF_049737915.1 Streptococcus sp. CL6.35
CGACTTTTCAAACTTTGTCAACTACTTTTTTAAACTTTTTTTAAGTGGTAACTTCTCAACGTAACTTCCACCATAGCGAAACTTAATCTGAAACGCTTTCAGATTAGAGGATTTTGTGCACTCTTTTTTCGATTCTTTTCGACTAATCAAGCATTAGTAAAACCAGTTGAACTTAAGCTTTAAGTAAAAAGAGTCAGCATTATACTGACTCTTCTATTGATTATTAAACTTGGAAGCCCGTTCTTCTCCCCACCAATATGGGATTAGTTCTGCGACTTTCACCGTCTTTCTTGTATCGTAGTCCATCATAAATTCTGCATCTTTATTTTCAGCATTAAGCTCTAAAAGGAATTCTCTACAGGCACCGCAAGGCATAGCTGAACTTCCACCATAAGGTGGTTTATCTCGAAAGGCTAATACTTTCTTAACCTTAGTTTGTCCTGAAAATTGGTACATATTAAAGAGTGCCGCCCGTTCTGCACAGAGATGGAAAACACCACAGGTTCCCTCCATACAGAATCCTGTAAATATTTGTCCATCTTCTGCTTCTACTGCGGCAACGACATGATTAGCATAAACAAAATCAGATACTTCATGTGGATTATACAATTTCTGTGCTTCTTCGTACATCTTTTCCCAGATGTCCATTATTGTACCCTTCTTACTTAGAGATTTCCTTTAACATATTTTCGATATGCTGGATTGATTTTTCACGACCTAACAAGAAGATCGTATCTGGCAATTCTGGTCCATGCATTTCACCTGAAACAGCGATACGAATAGGCATGAAAAGATTTTTCCCTTTAATACCTGTTTCTTTTTGAACAGCTTTGATTTGTGGGAAGATATTCTCTGTTACAAATTCATCATCTGTCATCGCTTCAAGTTTTGCTTTGAAGGCTTCAAGAACTGTTGGGACTGTTTCCCCCGCCATGACTTCGCGCTCTGCTTCGGTCAATTCTGGGAAATCTGAGAAGAAGAGATCTGTCAATGGAATAATTTCATCTACTGATTTCATTTGTGGTTTATAGAGCTCAACTAGTTTTTCAGCTTTGTCAGTTAAACGTCCTGCTTCCTCTAAGAATGGTTTTGCCATTTCAAAGATCGTTTCTAGGTCTGCATTCTTGATATAATCATTGCTCATCCAGTCGAGTTTTTTCTGGTCAAAGGCTGCTGGAGACTTGCTGAGGCGGTTTTCATCGAAAAGTTTAATCAATTCTTCACGAGAGAAAATCTCATCTTCGCCACCTGGGTTCCAACCAAGAAGAGCAATAAAGTTAAAGACCGCTTCTGGTAAATAACCTTTTTTACGGTAGTCTTCGATAAACTGAAGGGTGTTGGTATCACGTTTAGATAACTTCTTACCAGTCTCAGAGTTGATAATCAAGGTCATGTGACCGAACTCTGGAGCTTCCCAACCAAGTGCTTCATAAACCATGAGCTGTTTTGGTGTATTAGCAATGTGGTCGTCTCCACGGATTACGTGAGAAATTTGCATATCGTGGTCATCGATAACAACGGCAAAGTTGTAAGTTGGGTAACCGTCTTTCTTTTGGATGACCCAGTCACCACCAATATTGCCACCTTCAAATTCGATATCACCTTTGACCATATCACGCCACTTGTAGATACCTGACTCATTGACAGCCAAGCGAACAGTGGGGATAATTCCTGCTGCTTCACGTTCTGCGATGTAAGCCGCTTTTTCTTCTTCACTCATACCAAGGTATTCGTTGATGTAGCGTGGTGTTTCGCCAGCTGCTTCTTGGCGTTCGCGTTCAGCTGCCAACTCTTCTTCTGTAACGTAAGATTTGTAGGCTTTTCCTTCAGCTAATAGTTGATCGATGTATTTTTGATACAAGTCCAAACGCTCAGACTGGCGGTAATTTTCATGTGTTTCTGGGCTTTCATCCCAATCCATACCTAACCAACGAAGGTTTTCAAGTTGTGAACGTTCACCATCTTCGACATGGCGTTTACGGTCAGTATCTTCGATACGGATAATAAAAGTTCCACCATGATGACGTGCGTAAAGGTAGTTGAACAATGCTGTACGGGCATTCCCGATGTGTAGTAGTCCTGTTGGACTTGGTGCGTAACGTACGCGGATATCTTTTGACATAGTTTCTCCTATAAAGTCTCTAGGCGTCAGCCTTTTTGCTCTCTATATTATATCACAAGTCTTGGCTGAGTCCAATTGCTATGAATAAAGAGAGTAAAAAGAGTGGACAAACCACTCTTTTCTTCTATTATAGACGTGCGTTAAGTTCTTTGCTCAATTCTTCAAATCCTGGTTTTCCAAGAAGGGCGAACATGTTACGTTTATAAGCTTCAACACCTGGTTGGTCAAATGGGTTGATAGCATTCAAGTAACCAGAAAGGGCGATAGCCAATTCGAAGAAGTAGATTGTATAACCAAGAGTGAAAGCGTCTTGCTCTGGAAGAGTCACGTACATGTTTGGTACGTCACCATCTGTGTGGGCAAGAAGAACACCGTCAGTTGCTTTTTTGTTTACAAAGTCAACGTCTTTTCCTTGAAGGTAACCAAGTCCATCAAGGTCTTCTTCCAAGCTAGGGATAATCACGTTTTTACGAGGTTTGTCAACACGGACAACTGTTTCAAACATGATACGAGTTCCTTCTTGGATAAATTGACCCAATGAGTGTAGGTCTGTTGAGAAATTAGCTGAAGTTGGGTAAATCCCTTTTTGGTCTTTTCCTTCTGTTCAGGCACCCCTTGTGGATGCATCTGCTGGAAATTCCCTTGCACTGACTGGCTAGTTTGATTGACTTGCCAATCAACCACTGCGTCATCTATTTTTTCTAATTTAGACCCAGAAGCCTGGACTTTTGGTCCAGGCTCTGAATCAATTTTTTAGACTTTTATTTTTCTAAATTGCTTGATTTGAAATTTTATTATGGTTAAGCAGTTTCAAAAATCTGAATGGTAGAATCTTTATCAATTACTACCGCTTGATCTGCTACAACATGGAGTGTACCAGGAAGGCTGCCCTCTTTTGAACCATCAAAAGAAATCGTGATATGGCCCAGTCCAGTTAAATTTTTTTCTACTACATTTCCTACGGCAGTAATCGAATATTCCTGACTATCTACCACCAGCTTTCCACCTTCTAGTATTGCACCTAGAAGATTTTTGTTATCGATTTTAAAACAATACTCTGCTAAGTCTTCCGGAGCTTCTTCTCCAAACAAAATGAGCATATTGGCATCTTGAATCATATTCTGAGCTTCAGGCCCCACTTGAATTACTTTAGCTTCAAAAATTTTCTTCATCTAATTCCTATTCATCCTTTCTCAAATCTGTCATAAACTTATGCTTATAGATAAGTTTAACATAATAGTTGCTATGTTTACGTGCATCTATCAAAGGTTTACTGATAAAGGCCAATACTAGCTATCCAAGCTACTAGCACCCGCGGAACACCATTGAGAAAGCGTGAATAAAGCACAGAAGGGACACCAACCTCAACTGTTTCAGCCTTGGCTTCAGATAGACCGAGTGCTACAGGAATGAAATCACAACCGTTTTGAGTGTTGATAGCAAATATAGCTGGCAGAGCCATTTGGGGCGGAATATTCCCTTTGCCGATTTCAACTCCAATTAAGGTTCCAATAATCTGACTGATAACAGCTCCGGGGCCTAACAAAGGAGATAGGAATGGCAAGGAACAGATAAAGCCAATCAAAATGAGTCCCCAGATGTTCCCAGCTAGGGGAACCATTAATTTTGCCAGCCAATTTCCAACACCTGAACCTTGAATAACCCCAATCAGCAAGGAAACAAAGGCCATGAAAGGAATGATCGTGTTGAGCATTGTTTGGATGGCTTCACGAGCAGCCTGGTTGAAAGTCGCAACGACCTTCCCAGCGCCCATCCCAATTCTTGCTACAATACTTGTTTCAGCTTTTTGCTCTGTAATTTTTTTACTAGTATCGTAAGTTGGCTTTTCTGTTACCACAGTTGTCGCTTTTTCGTCTTCATTAGCAGCAGAAATTTGATTAAGGCCAACTGCTGACACATAGATTTCCTCGGTTATATATTGAGCTAGAGGCCCACTTTTCCCTGTAGCGACAATATTTATTGTAGGGATCCCCTTTTTAGGATAAATACCACAGCGAAGAGTACCGCCACAATCCACGATTGCTAAAGCAATTTCCTCATCTGGGATAGAAGTTTTAAACCCATTAACAGCTTCCATACCGGTCAAATCAGCAATTTTATCCACAATATCTGGCTTTTCTCCTCCGCCAGTGATATAGATGAATTTATGCTTAGCTTCACTAGGTGTAATGACCAAAGGTCCTCCGAAACCGCCATTTCCTTTAACAACTTTTATACTCTTATATGACATAATTTCACTCTTTCTATAAATCAAATGTTTTACTCAAGGTAACACCTTGCTGTTTTGCTACATAAGCAGTTGTAAAATCGGTCACCCAACCGCCTACAAAGTTCATGACAAGCCCAACAAGCATGTAACGAATGGCTAAGTCCATTTGACTTAAACCTAAAGTTTGAATTCCTGTTGCAATTCCCATCCATACAAACAATTCCCCAGGATTGATATGCGGAAATACACCATTTGAAGTATGGCAGAACTGCATCTGAGCTGCTACAAAACTAGGTTTATAATATTCTGGTAAGAAACGTCCCATACTGATTGCCATCGGATTCCCCAGCATAAAGGCTGAAATGAAAGGTAAAATCATATACCGGCTAACAGGATTTTTAGCAGAAATCTTAGCCAGGGAATTGACCTTCTCTTCTCCCAAGAAAGCGATAAGGGTATTCATTGCAATCAATAGCATTAAGACAAGTGGTACAATATTTGTCATCCAGCTAATAAAGGTTTCTCCACCTAATTGGAAGAGTTTCATAAAACTCTCTGCAAAATTTGTAATGTGATTCATAAGGAACTCCCTTTCTTATTTTTTTTAAATAACTGTTTAATAGATAATTGTAAGTAATTCGCATAAAAGCCGAATCCCAGAAAAGAATCAGATGAACTTGTCTCTTTCTCAATACCTGCCTCATGCCAAAGATAGACTTTTCTAGCATCTTCTATGGCTGATTGCATCAACTTATTTTCTTTTCTCACAAGAGGATTATACTTGTCAAAATAATGGATGTCTTCTCCAACATAATCGTCCATATTTTGAAAACGTGCTAAGATTGTGACTCCTTGCATTTTGCTAGCTTTAAGAACCCGACCGTTTTCATCAACCGCGAACATGACAATCGTACCGGATTTGATTCTTCCGGACTTCCTGCCAATCGCTACGCGCCCCAGTCTTCGGAGCATCGTATAGGTCTTATTGAAGTCTTTGAGTTGCTGCCAGCCGAGGAACATTTGAAATATATAAGCTGCCATGACAAATACAGCGAAAATTATTAGCGAATTCATTAAAATACTCCTTTGCTCTTAGAAAATGATAGAAATTCTGTCTCTGTTTCTACAGCCCTCAATGCTTCTTTTAGAGAAGGCTCTCCTGCAATTCGAAAAATGTCGTCATACAATTCCAGCAATTCACTTTCCATTTTTCTTTCAATTTCTGAGGGTATAGCGACTAGAAAGATAAATTCAATCCAATCATCTCCTTTTTGATAAGGCTCTTCTAGTTTTCCAAACATTAAAATAGTTTTTGCATAACCTTGGTTAATTGTATGGGGAAAAGCAATTCCTCCGCCAAAAATGGTTGATTGTTTTTTCTCCCTATCAATTATCCGATTTCTAAAACCTTCATCAATCATCTGAAGTTTCTCTAACTCTGCAACCATATTTAGCAAGTATTGCTGATAGGTTTTTTGGGGACTCAACCGAAGAAAACGTAAGCTGACTGTTTCTAGATTTTTTTGATGAAAAGCATTGACCCTCTGCCATTCTTCCTGCAGCCATTGATCATCAAAAAGATGATTAACTTGAATGACTGGAGATTTAGAATCTTTATATTTTAGAGGAACTGTCGTAAAAATCGCGAAATAGTCCTGATTCAAATCCAGATTAAAATCTTCTTCAGAATACTGAGTAATGTCTACATCATTTCCAAGGATTCGTCTGAGTTGCTGAATAATCATCGCAGCAGTTCCTCTTCCTGTTGTGCAAACTACAGCTATCTGCTTGCGAGAACCATTTACAACAGAGTTTTGCTTTCTTAAAATCATTTCAAAATACAAAGCCAGATATCCGATTTCAGATAATTCCAATTCAGAACCAAAAATTGCAGATAGTTCTTCTCCAGCAATTTTCGCCATTTCAAAAGCAAAAGGATATTGAGTTTGAACCTCGCCATGGAATATATCATTAGCTTGCACATGGAAAATCAGTCGATTGATTAAGGGGCCTAGATGAGACTTGATTTCTTCAAATAATTCTTCATCATCAAAGTTAACCAACATTGTTTCTTTGACTTTCTTGACAATCCCTTGAAAAATGTTTGCAAGCTGTTCAGATTGATAAGACGGCTTGCTTAAAGTGTCAATAAAACGGATATTAAACGGAAAACACAAAAAGTCTATTTCAAACTGACTGAGGGAAATCTTATAAGTCATCTCAATATGATAGATTAATTTTTCAACCAAAGGTGTCTCTGTTAAATCATTCCTATAGTAAGGAATAGGGCAACTCAACACCCTAGATGCATGAATACGCTCCACCATAATTGAAATTGTCTTTCGAAGGAGTTCCTTTGTTTCTTTCGGGATTTTATACTCCTGGAGTAGCGTCTCCAGAAAAGAAGATGTTGCCTCGGTGAGTGTCTTTCCTTCAAAGTAAGGGGCCACTTGGTGAATATAGAGCAAGCGCAAATTCAGCTCGGACCCCAAGACCTCCAGCCCACGGTTGGGCTTTCCTGAAATAGTGATAGAGTAACTCTCTGCCAAAGATTTTACTTGTTTTAAATCCTTATTAAGGGTACTTCTACTAACACCTGCTTCCTCAGCCAAGTCGTCAATAAGAAGAGGGGAGGTTGACTTAATTAAACGTTTTAGTAAATAGGCAATTCTTTTACTGGAAGAATTGAAGTCACTCTCCCGTTTTAAACTACCAGATAAAATCCCTTCCAACTCAGTATAGTCATACACCTCTAACATTAACTTATCATCTTGTGAGATAATCTGGATACTCGGAGCCAAAACATCATTTAATTGTTGGATACTCTTTTGCAAGGTTTGCATACTAATATCCAGCTCTGAGCGCATATCTACTAAGGAATAAGTTGGCTGTGAGACCATTTTTTCTAAAATGTTATACCATCGATTTACTATGGTCAACTCTCTTCCTCACCTTCATTTTTTTAACCGCGAGTTTTCCCTCCGGCAATATTTGTAGTGACTCCAGTTATATAGCTAGAACGGTCTGAAATATAGAATGCTACAAGGTCAGCTACTTCCCGTAGTTTACCACTTCGTCCCAAAGGAGTTGTTGAAGTTGAAGCATAACCAGCTCGAATATCTTCTACCGTCTTTCCACGGGTATAAGCAAGAGCTTCCTCATAAGAAAGAGTTCGAAGTCCCGTAGCTTCCATAATTCCTGGAGCAATTCCAACCACACGTACACCATGCTTACCCAGCTCTTTTGCCCATGAACGAGTGTAACTATAGACTGCTGCTTTTGTGGCAGCATAGGCACTTTGTCCTTCAGAACCTTCCAAGCCTGCTTCTGAAGCCATGTTCACAATTACACCTTTTCCATTTTTCACTAAAATACGTCCCACTGCCTGACTAACCAGATACAAACCTTTTTGATTAATCATCGTTACTTTTTCGAACGTCTCATCGTCCAATTCGTAAGGACCTTTAGGATTTTCTGCATCGATTAATAATCTAGGGATATTAATCCCTGCATTATTGACCACTGCATCAATATTGCCAAATCTTTCAACTATTTTGGCAACACCCTCTTCTACTTCAGAGCGAGAAGTTACATCAACTTTCACAAATAATAGATTTGGATGACGCAAATCGTTGTCGCTAAGATCGAAATTCGCTACATTGACACCTAATTCCAGCAATTCTTCAACGATTGCCTTACCGATCCCAGATGACGCGCCAGTCACAAGAACTGTTTTGCCTTTTATGTTTAACCAATCATTCATTTTGATACCTCTCAAATTTTATTTACAAGGCAATTATACAGCGCTTTCATAAAAGAATTAAGACACTCTTTTTTATACTGTTCAAAAAAATAATAAACTAATTATGAGGCTTGTAGTAAAAAATCCACAAGAAATGAACTTGTGGATCTCTTTTTATACTCTAAATGAACTCAAGGCATATAAGAATCAAAGGCGTGCATTCAACTCAGCACCCAGCTCTTCAAAGCCTGGTTTTCCAAGAAGGGCAAACATGTTTTTCTTATAAGCCTCAACTCCAGGCTGGTCAAATGGATTGATACCATTCAGGTAGCCAGAAAGAGCAATAGCCAACTCAAAGAAGTAAATAGTGTAGCCCAAAGTGAACTCATCTTGCTCAGGCAGTGTCACAAACATATTTGGAACTCCACCATCAGTGTGTGCTAACAGCACTCCATCTGTAGCTTTTTTATTGACAAAGTCAACATCTTTTCCTTGCAAGTAGCCAAGACCGTCCAAGTCTTCTGCCAATTCAGGAATCAGCACATTTTTGCGAGGTTTATCTACACGTACAACTGTTTCAAAGAGGATACGGGTACCTTCCTGGATAAATTGTCCCAGAGAGTGCAAGTCTGTTGAGAAGTTGGCTGAAGTTGGGTAAATCCCTTTTTGGTCTTTCCCTTCTGACTCACCAGCCAGTTGCTTCCACCACTCAGAGAAGTATTGCAGAGATGGTTCATAGTTAGCTAGAACTTCTGTCAGATAACCTTTACGGTACAAGATATTGCGTACAACTGCATATTGATATGCTTCATTTTCAGCCAACTTATCAGAAGCATAAGCCTTGCGAGCAGCATTTGCTCCTTCCATTAACTTGCTGATATCAGCCCCTGCAGCTGCGATTGGCAAGAGTCCCACTGCTGTCAATACTGTAAAACGACCACCTACACTATCAGGCACTACAAAAGTATCCCAGCCATTAGCATCTGCTTCAACCTTAACTGCACCTTTAGCGCGGTCTGTAGTTGCATAAATCCGTTTATTTGCTTCTTCCTGACCATACTTCTTAACCAAGAGTTCTTTGAAGACACGGAAAGCAATAGCAGGCTCTGTAGTCGTTCCTGACTTAGAAATAACGTTGACAGAGAAATCTTTGTCTGATACATAGTCTACCAAATCAGCCAAATAGCTTGAAGAAATAGAATTTCCAGCATAGAGGATTTGAGGTGCCTTGCGTTCTTCCTTGCTTTGTAGATTTACAAAAGAATTATTCAAGAAATCAATAGCTGCACGAGCTCCTAAATAGGAACCACCAATACCGATTACGATCAATACCTCACTATCAGATTGGATTTTAGCAGCAGCCTTTTGAATACGAGCAAATTCATCTTTGTCATATTCTTCAGGCAAGTTCAACCAACCAGTCATTTCTGCCCCAGGACCTGTACCATTTCGCAGAGCAGAATCTGCAGCAGTCACTTGAGGCTGCATATAATCTAGTTCATGTGGTGCAACAAATTTATCTAATACTTTTGAATAATCAAATTTAATATGTGACATAATATTCCTCCAAAATTTCTTCTCTTCTATCATAACCCTTACCTTCGTTTTTTTCAAGTTTTTTTGTCGAATTTCTCCAATTTTTATCAGAATTCAAACGTTTGCGTAAAAATCCCACATTCCAAAAATTTTGAAAAAATAAAAGAAAGAACGACTAGATGTTCCAGTCGTTACAGTTCATTCAATAAATATTCAAATAATTCTAAATTGCCATCTTCTTCATTGACCAGAAACTCTGGATGCCACTGCAAACCGATAATGCGGTGCTCATCGATAGACTCAATCGCTTCGATGGTTTGGTCTCTTGGATCAATAGCAGTTACACGGAAATTAGGTGCCAAATCTTTAATACTTTGACGATGAACTGAGTTAACCTGACTTTCTTTTCCAAATAGCTTAGCCACCACGCTTCCTTCTACTGTCTCAATAGAGTGAGATGTTCCGAAAGGTAGGCCTTGCCAGTGGCCTTCGATTTCTTGATTGAGGGTTCCGCCAAAGGCAACATTGACAAGTTGGACACCGCGACAGATTGCCATGATTGGTTTATTCTGACGAAGCGCTTCTTTCAAGAGCGCCAATTCAAATTCGTCACGCACTAGGTTGTAATCATCACTCTCGATGGTCTTTTTCTCTCCATAAAACTGAGGATGGACATTTTGACCGCCTGTCAAGATAAGTTTGTCAATCATTTCTACATAATCGCGAACAACTGACTCATCACCAACAGGAATGACTAAAGGGAGACCACCGACTTGACGAATGCTCTCTGCGAATCTACAAGATACAGATGAATGAATGTTTTTGCCCTCTGCGTCTACGGGACATAGATTTGCAGCAACTCCTACAACCGTTCTAGCCATGATGCCTCTCCTTTCGAATGTTAACGATAGTCTTATCATATCACTCAAAATGACTTTCGTCTAATATGTTTTTTTTAAGGCTGTGATAAATATTTTTTATGGACAAGAAAAAGCTGCCCAAGGGGACAACTTTTTTCTTATTCAAAAACAAATTGATTGTGATAGAGTTCTGAATAGAAGCCACCCAGTTTCAAGAGTTCATGGTGGCTACCGCGTTCAATGACTTCTCCATCTTTAAGGACAATAATCTGGTCTGCATTGAGGATAGTCTTCAAACGATGGGCAATGACGAAACTAGTTCTGCCTGCTACAACCGCCTCCATGGCATGCTGAATCTTGCTTTCTGTCACAGTATCTACGTTCGAAGTGGCTTCATCGAGAATGAGAACCTCTGGATCTGTCATCAGGGTTCGAGCGATAGAAATCAATTGCTTTTGTCCTGTCGAGAAGATGCTCTGGTCATCATCTATAAGAGTATCGTACTTATCAGGCAAGCTTTCGATGTAGTCGTGAATATGGGTTGCCTTGGCTGCTGCCTCAACCATTTCTTGACTAGCATCTGGCACACCAAAACGGATATTGTCTCGAATCGTTCCGCTAAACAAGACCGAATCTTGCAAGACAATTCCCACCTTGCTTCTGAGACTATCTAAATCATAGTCACGGATGTCTTTACCGTCAAAATAAATCCCACCAGCATTAACATCATAAAAGCGATTGATGAGGTTCATAATAGTCGTTTTCCCTGACCCAGTCGGACCAACAACCGCTGTCATCTGGCCTTTAGGAGCAGAAATGCTGACATCTTTCAAAATGGGTTTATCAGGCAAGTATGAAAAATCAATATGACTAATTTCAACACCTTCTTGCAACTGAGTGAAGGTCGGAGCATTTTTAGGTCGAATTTCTTCCTCTGCATCAAACATTTCCTGAATCCGTTCAGCACCTGTAAAGGCTAACTGAAGGCTTCCCCAACTTGCCGCAACTTGAATAATAGGCTGGTAGTACTGCTGTGAAAATTGGGCAAACATAACAATCAAACCTAGGGCTGTACTTGTTTCAATAGACTTATCATTCAAAAGTACAGCTGAACCAGCAAAGATGACGATGGCTGTGTTGACCAGACTCATCCCATTCATGACAGGGAAAAGAATTCCTGAGAACATTCTTCCTTTAAAGGTTGCCTTGCGCACGCGCTCATTTTGTTCAAGAAATCCTGCCATCATATCCTCTTGAATACCTTGCACAATCACGGCTTTTTGACCTGAGATACTTTCATCCATATAGGCATTGAGCTTCCCTACCTCTTTCTGCTGGAGGTTGGTATATTTCCGTGCCATTTTCACGATAAAAATCAGCATGAGAAAGGCCACTGGTGTACTGGCAATAGTGATGAGGGCCAGCGTCACATTTCTCGAAAACATGACAAGAATCAGACCAATGTATAGAACGATGTTGCTCATGACCTGAATCAAGCTTTCGTTAAAAGCTTGGAGGATATTATCCAAATCACTGGTAAAACGAGACAGGATATCGCCATCTTGTCGGCGGTCAAAGAAAGAAACAGTCAACCGAGCAAGCTTGCCAAAGAGGCCTTTGCGCATCTCGTTGGTCGATTCTGCAATCACGCGCGTCATGAGACACATGTATATCACACTGGAGATAAATAGAACCAAAACTAGCAGACCAAGATTGACCATGATTCCTGATAGGCTTTGCCAAACAAGTTCTGGATTGCCATTTTGATAAGCTTGAACTAAATTAGCTAACTCTGTTACCGCTTGTCCAGAAAATACCGGAAAGAGAGCTTGGGCAAGAGTCGCCAGAACAATCATCAGGATAACAACTACAAATGATAGCTTATAGACTTTAAAATAATTCCAAAAAAATTGAACTGTTTTCATGTTACTCCTCCTTTCCTTTCTGTGTTTCGTAGATTTCACGGTAAACGGAATTGTTGGCAACCAAGTCTGCATGCGTACCTTGACCAATCAATCGTCCTTGATCCAGTACTAAGATTTTATCTGCATGAACAACCGAGCTAATCTTTTGAGCGATGATAATGGTTGTCGTTCCCTTCAAGTCCTTATTCAAGGCTTCCTGAACCAGGCGCTCTGACTTGGCATCCAAGGCTGAGGTCGAATCGTCAAAAATCAGAATACGTGGATTGCTGACAATTCCACGGGCAATCGACATCCTTTGTTTTTGCCCACCTGAAAAGTTGGTTCCCCTTTCTTCAACTGGACTTTCAAAGGTTTTCTCCATACGATGAATGAATTCACTGGCTTGAGCAATATTGGCTGCGCGCTCCATTTCAAATAAAGTAGCATCTCCCTTACCCTGTCTCAAGTTATCTGCAATCGTTCCACTAAAGAGAATGGCACGTTGGAGAACGATAGAAACTGTTTTACGCAGGGTTCCTTCACTCACTTCTCGAATATCCTTGCCTCCAATTTTGATAGCACCCTCCTGTGGGTCAAAGAGACGTGGAATCAATTGAGCCAAGGTTGATTTTCCTGCACCAGTCGCTCCAACGACACCAACCATTTGTCCAGGTTCGACAGTAAAGCTCACATCTTTCAACATCGGTTCCTTATCCATTGGATAGGTAAAGGTCACATTTTCAAAGCTAAGACTTCCGACCAAGTCTTCATCTGGGACATCCTTGAAGGTCATGGCTGGCTCTGCGTCAAGAATTTCTCGAATACGACGCATAGAAATCATAGCACGACTGACAGAATTTCCCAAAAATCCAACCATAATAATAGTAAAGATAATCTGGCTTAGGTAATTAACAAAGGAAGCAATGGAGCCAACAACCGATGGATCCGATTGAACCATCCCTGCAACTAGCCAAATAGAGAGGAAAACCGCCCCATAACCGACCAACATCATGACAGGTTCCACTACTGAAAAGGCATATCCGATGTAAAGGTTTTGACCGAGAAGCTCGTCTGAAACCTCCGTAAACTTAGCAAACTGCTCTTTTTCTTGGACAAAGGACTTGACCACACGAACACCGCGTAGATTTTCCTTGGCAATGGCATTGATGCGCTCAAGAAGTGTTTGAAACTTGGCAAAACGAGGCCCCATCATTCCCATCATGACAGCTGTCAAGCCAAAAATCAAGATTACCATTAGAACAATCACCCACCACAGAGAGGGTAAGGTTTGAACCGCCAGGATAAACGAACCGATGAACAAGAGGGGAAGTCTGAACAGAATTTGGAAGGTCATCATGACCACGTTCTGAATCTGGTTGATATCATTTGTCATTCGAACGACTAGATTTCCCGCATTAAATTGTTCAATATTAGCATAAGAAAAGGTTTGGATTTTACGGAAGGCATCCTCTCGAAGGTCAGATGAAACTCCTTGGGCAATATAGGCTGCAAGGACAACATTGAGCCCACCAGCAACCAGACCGACCAAAGCCACACCAATCAACCAAGCCCCGATACTATAAATGGCTTCATATTTTCCAGCAAGGAGGGCGTCTAACACTTCCTGCAGATAACGCGGTTGCAGAAGTGAACTAGCAACCATCAAGCCCGTCATCAGGAGCGAAGTCAAGGCCTGCCACTTGTAGGTTTTTATTTTCTGAATCAGCATACTTTCTCCTTAAAAAATAGACAAAAGGGAGAGACAATGCGTCAGCTCCTTTTCATTCTGTTCGTGTGATGTTATTCTAGCAAAAAAGTGAAGGATTGTCAAAGAAGTCTCCTTGATACAGCTAGAATGACTAGTAATTTTCTCTTTAAAGTTTCTGTTTTAACTCGACCAAGACATTCATAGCCTGCATAGGTGTCATATTGTAAACATCCAGTTTAGCTAATTCTGCTAGGATAGGATGCTCTGCAGGCGTGTCAAAGAGTGAAATTTGTTCTGAGACAGCACTTGTTTGCCTCATGGGAGCAGGACTTTCTGTCCCTTGATTCTCTAACTGAGTCAAAATCTTGTCCGCCCTTGCTAAGAGGTCTGCTGGCAAGCCAGCAATCTTGGCAACATGGATACCATAGGACTTATCAGCTGGACCTGGTTCAATCTTGTGAAGGAAGGTCACCTGCCCATCCTGCTCTAAGGTTGCCACGTGGACATTGACCAAGTGTTGTAAACTAGACTCCAGACTGGTCAACTCATGGTAGTGGGTCGCAAAGAGGGTCTTGGCTCCGATATGCTCATGAATGTATTCGATGATAGACTGAGCAAGAGCCATACCGTCATAAGTTGCCGTTCCCCGTCCCAATTCATCAAAGAGAATGAGAGAGTTCTTGGTCGCATGCGAAATGGCATTGTTAGCCTCCATCATCTCCACCATAAAGGTTGACTGACCTGAAACCAAGTCATCTGCTGCTCCGATACGGGTAAAGACTGCATCAAAAATCGGTAAATGGGCGCTTTCTGCTGGCACATAAGAACCCAACTGAGCCATAACCGCCGTCATGGCTAACTGACGCATGTAGGTTGACTTTCCGCTCATATTGGGCCCTGTAATCAGTTGGATACTGGTATCTTCTGCCATCTGAATCGTATTGGGAATATAGGTCTGAGACCCCATAACCTTTTCAACGACAGCATGGCGCCCTTTCTGGATATCAATTCGCGAATCATCTCCGAATTCAGGTCGAATCAAATGCTGGGTTTCAGCCACAACCGCCAGACTCTGTAAGACATCAACTGTCGCAATTCCTTGAGCTAGAGCCTGCAAACGCTGGATATACTTACTGACTTCCTCACGGATGCGCATAAAAATTTCATACTCTAGGTTTGCTGACTTTTCACGCGCCTCCAGCATATCTCCTTCGATACGGGCTAATTCTTCGGTTCCAAAACGTTCTGAGTTTTTCAGCGTCGCCTTGCGGAAAAAGTGAGCAGGCACATTTCCCAGTTGAGAATTGGTCACATGGAAATAGTAGCCATCCTTCTTATTGTAGTCAATCTTGAGCGTGCTGATACCAGAATTTTCTCGCTCCTTAGCCTCAATCTCAGCAATCCAGCTAGTCCCTTCTCTGAGAACGCGACGGTACTTGTCTAAAGTCTCATCAAATCCAGTCCGAATGATTCCTCCATCTGTAATCACATGAGGAGCTTCAGGAGCAATCGCTGCGCTAATCAAACTCTCCAACTCAGGGATTCCATCCAATTGTGCGATGAGATAAGCTAGAGCAGGTTGCTCCATCCCTTCTAAAATCGCACGAATCCGTGGCACACTGGATAAGGTGGTCGCCAACTGCAAGAGATCCTTGGGATTGGTTTTACCAAAAGAAACACGACTAGCCAAGCGTTCGATATCATAGACACCCTTGAGACTGTCTGTCAAATCACTACGCTCAAAGAAATGGTCGAGGAAGACCTGCACCACTTCTTGACGTTGGACGATTCGTTCCTTATCAATCAAGGGACGATGGATCCAAGACCGCAAGAGACGCATTCCCATAGCCGTCTTGGTTTCATCCAAAAGCCAGAAAAGACTACCTTGCTTCTTTCCTGAACGAGCATTCTCAACCAAATCCAGACTAGCCTTGGTCGCATAATCCATCTGCAAGAAATCCTTGATTTCATAGCGTATAACAGGCTTGAGGTGGTTCAATTCCCTCATCTGAGTTCGATGAACATACTGGAGCAATTTACTAGATGCCGCTTGCTCCACAGATGCCAATCGTGAATCCAGTAAATGAAGGTCTTCAAAGCCTTCTTTTTCATATGAAAGCACCAGATTCATCTGACGACTGAGGATTTGTTCTTCTTCCTCAGACAAGTCATAACCCAGCACCACTTCTCGCGCCTTGAGATTGCGGATTTCCCCACAAACCAGCGTAAAAT
The DNA here is from genome assembly GCF_049737915.1 of Streptococcus sp. CL6.35. Lineage (GTDB taxonomy): Bacteria > Bacillota > Bacilli > Lactobacillales > Streptococcaceae > Streptococcus. The sequence continues at coordinate 16,335 of NZ_JBKOTU010000007.1, forward strand.
CCAAAAGACCTGTCACATAAAAGTCACCCGTCACCAGGTCCATATAAGCTAGGCCAAATTGATTGCCAGCACGGTCTATGGCAACCAAGAAGTTGTTCTGACTATCCGGCTTACTGCTATCGACCACTGTCCCTGGCGTAATGACCTGAACAACCTCTCGTTTCACAACCCCAACTGCTTGTTTAGGATCTTCCATCTGTTCAGCAATGGCTACCTTATAGCCCTGCTCAATCAAGACATCGATATACTGTTGGGCAGAATGATAGGGAACACCCGCCATAGGAATCGGATTGTCGGCATTCTTGTTGCGACTCGTTAAGGAAATTTCCAGAATCTGCGCAGCATTGACCGCATCCTCATAAAATAATTCATAAAAATCACCCATCCGAAAGAGCAAAAAAGCATCTGGATATTGCTTTTTAATATCCACATACTGTTGCATGCCGGGTGATAGCTTCTCTGTCGCCATTTTCCGTCTCTCCTTGTCAAAAATAAGTCTTGAGAGCGACTCTCAAGACCTTACTTATCTTTCATCAAATCTAGCAAACGATCTTCCATGAGTTTGGCAACGTGCTGGTCTCGACAAATAACCAATAAGGTATTGGCACCAGCAACTGTTCCTAAAATCCATTCATCCTTGTTTGCATCTACAATATTTGCCAAAACAGAGGCTTCTCCCAATTTGGTATGAAGTACCAAGGTAAACTCTGCTCTTGCAACACCTTCTAAATGATGAGACAAAAATTCAACCAAATCAATCTTTTCTGTCTCATTTGCTAGTACATAATACACCATATCATTTTTCTTGACCTTGGTCAAGCCGATTTCGCGCAAATCACGAGACAGGGTTGTCTGCGTCACAAAAACATTGTGCGCCTCCAACCGATCTTGAATTTCTTTTTGTGTACTTAATTTCTCCTCAGTAATCATTTTTTTTATTAACTGATGACGATCTCTTTTTCTCATAAAATCCTCTTATATGCATATTTATAACTAATTTTATAACTATATTATACCAAAAAAATAGGAGATTTCAAAAATTTTTTCTTCTTTCTTTAAAATTGTGATAAAATAGTAGAAAAGTCCAAAAAGGAGCTCTTAATGAATACAAAAGAATTGATTGCTAGCGAATTGGCTAGCGTCATTGATAGCCTGGACCAAGAGGCTATTTTCAATTTACTGGAAACCCCTAAAAACTCAGAAATGGGAGACATCGCTTTCCCTGCTTTTTCTCTTGCAAAAGTCGAACGTAAAGCACCTCAAATGATTGCTGCTGAACTGGCTGAAAAAATTAACAGCCAAACCTTTGAAAAGGTTGTCGCAACAGGACCTTACGTCAACTTTTTCCTTGATAAATCTGCCATTTCTGCTCAAGTATTGCAAGCTGTTATCACTGAAAAAGAACACTATGCTGACCAAACTATTGGCAAACAAGAAAATGTTGTTATCGACATGTCTAGTCCCAATATCGCTAAACCATTTTCTATTGGTCACCTACGCTCAACTGTTATCGGAGATAGCTTGTCACATATTTTCCAAAAAATCGGTTATCAAACGGTCAAGGTCAACCATTTGGGAGACTGGGGTAAACAGTTTGGGATGTTGATTGTTGCCTACAAAAAATGGGGCGACGAAGAAGCTGTAAAAGCTCATCCAATCGATGAACTTCTTAAACTCTATGTCCGCATCAACGCTGAGGCTGAAAATGACCCTAGCTTGGATGAAGAAGCACGCGAATGGTTCCGTAAACTTGAAAATGGAGACGAGGAAGCTCTTGCACTTTGGCAATGGTTCCGTGATGAAAGTTTGGTGGAATTTAACCGCCTTTACAATGAATTGCAAGTCGAATTTGACAGCTACAACGGAGAAGCCTTCTACAACGATAAGATGGATGCAGTTGTAGATATTCTTTCTGAAAAAGGCCTTCTTGTTGAATCAGAAGGTGCCCAAGTTGTGAATCTTGAGAAATACGGAATTGAACATCCTGCACTCATCAAGAAATCTGATGGAGCAACTCTCTATATTACACGTGACTTGGCTGCAGCCCTTTACCGTAAAAACGAATACCAATTTGCTAAATCTATCTACGTTGTTGGTCAAGAACAATCTGCCCACTTTAAACAACTCAAAGCTGTCTTGAAAGAAATGGGCTACGGCTGGAGTGAAGACATTACTCATGTTCCTTTTGGTTTGGTTACAAAAGAAGGGAAAAAACTCTCTACTCGTAAAGGGAATGTCATCTTGCTAGAGCCTACTGTTGCAGAGGCTGTTAGCCGTGCCAAGGCCCAAATCGAGGCTAAAAATCCTGAACTAGAAAACAAAGACCAGGTAGCACATGCTGTTGGGGTTGGAGCCATTAAATTCTATGACCTCAAAACCGACCGTACAAATGGATACGACTTCGACTTAGAGGCTATGGTATCCTTTGAGGGGGAAACTGGTCCTTATGTACAATATGCCTATGCTCGTATCCAATCGATCTTACGTAAAGCAGACTTCAAACCAGAAACAGTGGCTAATTACAGCTTAAATGATGCTGAAAGCTGGGAAATCATTAAACTCATCCAAGACTTCCCACGTATTATCAACCGTGCGGCGGATAACTTTGAACCTTCTATCATTGCTAAATTTGCAATTAGCCTGGCTCAAGCCTTTAACAAATACTATGCACATACACGTATCTTGGATGATAGCCCAGAACGCGACAGCCGTCTAGCTCTCAGCTACGCAACCGCAGTCGTTCTCAAAGAAGCCCTTCGCTTGCTTGGAGTAGAAGCGCCAGAGAAGATGTAAATCACCAAAGTTACTTGATTGCAAAGCAATCTAAGTAACTAACGCCAAATCCTATCAGGAATTTGGCTAGGTGCTTCACTAGTAAAGAAACATAAATATTATCGATTTATGTTTCTTTACGTCGTAACCAGAGACACTTGCCTAAACGCTTCACTAATTCACCAAACCAAATAATATCGATTTGGTTTGGTTCATGTCGTAAGCTTCAAGTTACTTGATTAAAAAGCAGTCTAAGTAATTAAGACCAAATCCTGTCGGAGATTTGGTTAGACTTATGTCGCAATCTTTTAATTACTTAATTGTAAAGCAGTCTAAATAACTAAGACCAAATCCTATACGTAATTAGGTTTAGAGGCCTATCAAAAATCTTATCAAGTTTTGCTGACTTGTTCTGCTATTTTAGATCCACTAAATCGATTTATTCACTACTACTTCTTTATCATACAGGGAGATTTCCTATGAGCCAATATGCTTATATCCTCGTTGTAATTAGCTTGGTGTTCCTTTTTCTGCTCAATAAGTACGAGAAGGAGAGACTTCAAAGGCTCTACCAAGAACAACTTTTAAAGGATGAAACATTTAGGAGTGATATCAAAGAGAAAATTCACACGACTGAAAATATCAATGATGTCATTGCTTACATCAATAAAACTTATCATCTGGGAATGTTACTGTCAAAAGACATTACAGATCAATTGAAATAAACCGAGCTATTCTTTTAAGGAATATAAAAACCGAGACTGAGAGTTTGTCCCTTCGTCTCGGTTTTTGTGTATTTTTCAAGTAACAAAGCCACCACTCCCCAGTAATGCAAGTGCAAAATCCTCTAGAATATGATAGAATAATGAAAAGGACTCTATTAAGGAGGAAAACATGGAAAAACAAACCGTCGCCGTCTTGGGGCCTGGTTCTTGGGGAACTGCCCTTTCACAAGTCTTAAATGACAATGGACACGAGGTACGTATTTGGGGAAATCTTCCCGAGCAAATCAATGAAATTAATACCTATCATACTAACAAGCACTACTTTAAAGATGTCGTTCTAGATGAAAATATCATTGCCTACACTGACTTAGCAGAGGCATTAAAAGATGTAGATGCGATTTTGTTTGTTGTCCCAACAAAAGTGACACGACTTGTTGCCCAACAAGTTGCAAAAACCTTAGACCATAAGGCTATCATCATGCACGCATCAAAGGGATTAGAGCCTGATAGCCATAAACGATTATCAACTATCCTTGAAGAAGAAATTCCTGAACATCTCCGCAGTGATATTGTCGTTGTTTCAGGACCTAGTCATGCGGAAGAAACCATTGTACGTGACCTGACTTTAATCACTGCTGCTTCTAAAGATTTACAAACAGCTCAATATGTTCAGGAACTCTTTAGTAATCACTACTTTCGACTTTATACCAATACGGATGTTATCGGAGTTGAAACTGCTGGTGCTCTTAAAAATATTATTGCTGTCGGTGCTGGAGCTTTACATGGTTTGGGATTTGGTGACAATGCCAAGGCAGCCATCATCGCTCGAGGCTTGGCAGAAATTACCCGCCTAGGAGTAGCACTTGGGGCCAGTCCATTGACCTATAGTGGCTTATCCGGTGTAGGAGACTTGATCGTAACGGGAACCTCCATCCACTCTCGTAACTGGAGAGCCGGAGATGCTCTTGGTCGTGGAGAATCTCTAGCTGATATCGAAGCCAATATGGGCATGGTGATTGAAGGAATCTCAACAACTCGAGCAGCCTATGAACTAGCGCAAGAACTTGGAGTCTATATGCCAATTACACAAGCCATTTACCAAGTTATTTACCACGGAACCAATATTAAAGATGCCATTTACGACATCATGAACAATGAATTTAAAGCAGAAAATGAGTGGTCTTAACCCTCTAGAGAAAGGATTCTTATGACATCAAAAGTTAGAAAGGCAGTCATCCCTGCCGCTGGACTTGGAACTCGATTTTTACCAGCAACCAAAGCACTTGCTAAAGAGATGTTGCCAATTGTGGACAAACCAACTATCCAATTTATCGTAGAAGAAGCTCTTAAATCAGGTATTGAAGATATTCTGGTTGTCACTGGTAAATCAAAACGTTCTATTGAAGACCACTTTGACTCAAACTTTGAGCTTGAGTACAACCTCAAAGAAAAAGGCAAACATGACTTGTTAAAATTGGTAGACGAAACAACTGGCATTCGCCTTCACTTTATCCGTCAAAGCCATCCTCGTGGGCTTGGAGATGCTGTCTTACAAGCCAAAGCTTTTGTAGGGAATGAGCCCTTCGTTGTCATGCTTGGTGATGACCTAATGGATATTACAGATGACCATGCTGTACCTTTGACAAAACAATTGATGAATGATTACGAGACAACTCACGCATCAACAATTGCTGTTATGCCTGTCCCTCATGAAGACGTTTCAGCATATGGAGTTATAGCTCCTCAGGGTGAAGGGATTAATGGTCTCTACAGTGTCGAAACTTTCGTTGAAAAACCAGCTCCAGAAGATGCTCCAAGTGATTTGGCAATTATCGGACGCTATCTGCTCACACCAGAAATTTTTGAAATCCTCGAAAATCAAGCTCCTGGTACTGGAAATGAAATCCAGCTTACTGATGCGATTGATACGCTTAATAAAACACAGCGTGTTTTCGCTCGCGAATTTACAGGAGCTCGTTACGACGTTGGGGATAAGTTTGGCTTTGTGAAAACATCTATTGACTATGCCCTCAAACACCCACAAGTCAAAGATGACTTGAAAGATTACCTCATCCAACTTGGAAAAGAATTAGCTGAAAAGGACTAATACTCTTCGAAAATCTCTTCAAATCACGTCAACGTCGCCTTGCCGTATATATGTTACTGACTTCGTCAGTTCTATCTACAACCTCAAAGCAGTGCTTTGAGCAACCTGCTTCTAGTTTCCTAGTTTGCTCTTTGATTTTCATTGAGTATAAAACAAAAAAGATAAGGTTCGAAATGCCTTATCTTTTTTCATTACACAAATTGTCTTCCAACTTCTTCACATCCCCATTCCCTTATAGAAAAGTAACACTGCGAGTCCTACAAACAAGACTACCGCTCCTAACCTCTGGCTGGTACTATACATCCGTCTTTCTCCTCGAACTGGAAAGATAATTGCTAGAAATGCTCCACCAACTGCTCCCCCGATATGGCCTGCTAGGCTGATTCCTGGAATCAGAACACTTCCAATAATATTAACCACAAAAAGTGTCAGATAGGATTGCCCCAACTGCTGGATATAAGGATTACGCGTAGCATAGCGAAGAATGATAATCGCGGCAAATAGCCCATAGAGAGAAGTAGAAGCTCCTGCTGCTAAGGATTTTGGACTAAATACAAAAACAAAGAGATTACCCATCATTCCTGATAAAAGATAGAGAAAGAAAAACTTCTTAGATCCGAAAATTTCCTCTACTTGCCTACCAAGATAATATAGCGAAAGCATATTGACAATGAAATGCTCCCAACCAATATGAACAAAAACGGCTGAAAAGAGACGCCAAAACTGCTCAGGAAAGAGGCGAATAGCAGGCCCATACATGGCTCCAAATCGAAATAGGGTATCTGCCCTGTCAAAGTTTCCACCTGTAGTCACCAACATTAGTAGAAATACCAAGGCCGTCACTAAGAGAAAGAAACTCGTCACAGGATAACGTCTGTCAAAGATTTCCTTCATCAATCAGAACCTCCTGAACAGGAATATCATGGCTTTCAGGGATAAAGTCCTGAATTTGACAAGGATAGATCGTACTAAAAGTATGACCAGATAAATGTTTCAGATAGCGATCATAATAACCTCCACCGTATCCAATCCGATATCCTTCCGTCGTAAAAGCCAGACCAGGAACATGAATCAAATCAATCTGAGATGCATCCACTACTTCCAAATCTCCCTGTGGTTCCAGTAAGCCAAAGGAAGTTTTGACCAGTTGTTGCGGATCATAGACCACAAAGTCCATGCGCCCCTTGGGATAGGTTTTGGGTATCAGAACCTTTTTGCCGTCCTTCAGTGCCTGCTCAATCAGTTCCTGCGTTTGAAACTCATGAGGAAAAGAGAGGTAGGTTGCGATGATCTTAGCTTCTTGGTAAAAGGGGTGTTGTAAAAGTCGCTCAGTTAAAGCTTGGTCTATAAACTGTTTTTGCTCTCGAGGTAAAGCCTTCATTTCTTGTAAGACTTGCTTACGTAATTCCGATTTCATAGACAACCCCTCTACTCTGCTGCCTTCTTTTTGAGGAAACTAGAGACCGCATCCACCCCAATAGCTAATGCTTCTTCCTTAGGATTCATCTGAGGGTGATGAAGGGCGTAGGGACTATCGATACCTAGCCAAAACATAACGCCATCAACCTTTGAAAGGAGATAACCAAAGTCTTCACCTGTCATAGCAGGTTCGATATCAATCAACTCAATTCCCTCTTTTTCTTCAAAGAAATCCATCAGTTCACGCGCCAAGGCTGGATTGTTCTCAACAGGCAGGTATCCACCTTGTTTGAGTTCCACTTCGACTTCCATATCAAAGGCTGCTGCAACTCCTTCTGCAACTGTTTTGACCCGCTTTTGCACCAAGAGACTCATGTCCTGTGTCAAAGCCCGAATAGTTCCATGTAAAAAGGCTGTGTCTGTGATGACATTGTTGGTTGTTCCGGCTTGGAAAAGACCAAAGGTCACCACTGCTCCCTCGATTGGGTTGACATTGCGGCTGACAACTGACTGCACCTGGGTCACAAAGTAACTAGCCGCCACCAAGGCGTCATTAGCTTCATGTGGAAAGGCTGCGTGTCCCCCTTTGCCTTTGAAACGGATCTTCACCTCGCAAGTACCTGCAAAGAGTGTATGAGTATTGGTCGCAATCTGACCAACCTTCAAATCTGGCCTAACATGGAGGCCATAAAATTGATCTGGTAACCAATCTCCAAAAGCGTCATCCTCATACATGAGCATGCCACCAGCTTCATTTTCTTCAGCAGGTTGAAACAGAAAGAGCAGATTGTTCTTTGGTTGCTCCTCAAGGGCTCGCTCAAGACAGCCCAAGGCAATAGTCATGTGAAAATCATGTCCACAGGCGTGCATGCGACCTTGGTGCTGAGAAGCAAAAGGAAGGCCTGTTTGTTCAACGATAGGCAGACCATCAATATCTGTCCGCCAACCAATGGTCCGCTCTGGCTGACTTCCCTGCAAATAGACCAAAATACCTGTCCGCCAAGTTCGAACTTGGACAAAATTCTTACCCGCAGTCAATTTCTCAATCACATCCAACAGATAAGCTTGAGTCTTGAACTCCTCCAAGCCAATCTCTGGAATCTGGTGCAAATCTCGTCTAGTCTGAATCAAATCTAACATCTATCTATCCTCCGATATAGCAGAAAGAGGCTGGAAGAAGGGTTCCGCCTCTATTTTTCTTTTACAATTACAAGGTACGAAGCGCATCCTCTAGCGCTGTTTTTTGTTGGGTTTGGGCATCAATCTCTTTGATAATGCGAGCTGGAACACCTGCTACCACCACGTTTTCTGGGACATCTTGGGTAACAATAGCTCCTGCTGCGACAACTGAACCACTACCGATTTGGACCCCTTCGATAACTACTGCATTGGCACCGATGAGAACATTGTCTCCAACACGGACTGGTTCTGCGCTAGCTGGCTCAATCACACCTGCAAGAACCGCACCTGCACCAACGTGACTGTTTTTCCCAACGATAGCACGGCCACCAAGGATGGCACCCATGTCAATCATAGTTCCTGCACCAATTTCAGCACCGATATTGATAACAGCCCCCATCATGATAACAGCATTGTCTCCAATTTCAACTTGGTCACGGATAATAGCACCTGGCTCGATACGAGCGTTGATAGCACGTTTGTCTAGCAAGGGAACTGCAGAATTGCGAGCATCTTGCTCAACAACATAGTCTTGATTTTCTACCAAACCATCGAGAAGCGGAGCCACGTCCTTCCAGTCTCCGAATAGAACATTTCCTAGTTTGACAACAGAGCTAGGTACAGCAGTTGCGAGTTGTCCCTCAAATGTTACTTTCACACTGGTTTTCTTTTCAGCATTGGCGATAAATTGGATAATTTCTTGAGCGTTCATTTTTGTAGCAGTCATAGGCGCCTCCTAGTTCATTTTAATGATACCTATTCTACCAAAAAAGGCCTCAAATTTGAAGCCTTTTTGTTTGTTTTTAGGTATGATTTTTAGGGATGTGAGATAAAACGTGCTGTCGGTAAAAGCAAGCCCCTACCGATACAACCTAAAAACACTCTTCACAACTATCTCCCCGTGTTTTATTGACTATTCTAGTATAGCACACTTTTAGAATTAAGAAAAGACTTTTTATTTACTTTCTTTCGCTTCTTCTATCGATAGGAAAATCATAGGTAAAATAATCAAGGCCATAGCTAGAAGAAGGGACCAATCCACTACTAAACCTAAAAATAAAACACTCAAAAGGGCAGAAGAGAGAGGTTCACTGGCACTAATAACGGAAACCACCAAAGGAGAAACCAAGGACACAGCCTTCATGGAAATAAAAAAAGCAAAAGCCGTTCCAAAGAAAGCGATAATGAGGCAAATCAAGATACTCCAAATATCAGGAGTAAAGGAGAGCTTGTAAACCGGCGAAAGGACATTGCTAAATAAACCGGCCAAAATCATCCCCCACCCAACCGTCGGGACAAAACCATAGCGCTTAGCAAAAGGTTGAGGTAAGATAACATTAAACATAACACCCATGGCACTCAACAGACCTGTTATAAGGGCTAGTGGCGTCATAGATAACTGAGAGAGATCGCCTTTTGTCGCCATCAAGCACACGCCCAGCATGGCAATCAAAACATAGAAAATAGCACTTTTTGACGCTCGTTTTTGATAAATCAAGCGATTGTAAAAGAGGATAAAGACAGGACTTATAAACTGTAAAATAGTCGCTGTCGCTGCATTAGAATATTCTACGCAGAGGTAGAAAAAATACTGGACTGAAAAAATCCCCAAAATAGCATAGGCTAAAAAGGGCAGGTAATTTTTCTTATCTCGCCAAATATCTAGCACTTGCGATTTTAATTGCACTGCAGACCAAATGAGTACAAGACTCCCTGCCAGTGTCAAACGCATAGAGGTAATCCAGCCAGAGGACACTTGATAATGAGTAAAGAAATATTCTCCTAAAATTCCACAGATTCCCCAGATTAAGCCAGATAGGAGCGAATAAATAGTTCCTTTAACAATCTTTTTCTGATACTGATTCATACCTTTATTGTAACACGAAAGGAAAAAAGAAAAAAGTGGCAATCAATGCCACTTTCCTACCTTCTACTATTTGGTTGTGTAGATGATGAACTTGATGTACTGCTAGAACTACTACTTGAACTTGGCGTAGATGAGAAACTACCAATAATACTTGACCAAGCATTTTGATAATCTGCTTCACTTCCTCCAATAGCAAAGTGATAGCTAGTCGTAGGAGCTCCCGCCTTATTAGCCCAATAGCTCGTTACAGTAGCCCCTGAAAGATCCACTGTTTTTCCATTAACGGATACTTTGCCTGGCTTCTGTCCTGTAGATCTGAGGACCTGAGATTGGGTCACACTAGGATCAAGATTAAAGCGTTCATTGCCCCAAACACCAGGCTCAGCCTGTTGGATAGCATTGACCAAGTAAGCCATATATTTGGCATTTCGATAATGTCCAGCCCCCTTAGCCATTGGGCGGTTGTCATCATGCCCTAGCCAACCACCTAGAGTCAATCTTGGTGTTGACAGCATGAGCCACATATTTTCATCTTCATTGGTTGTACCGGTCTTACCAATCCAGTCTGCACGAGCTAAGCTTGAATTGATAGAAGCCAAATCCGTTTGGAAACTTGAAGTGATTCGAGATGAAATCACCTCACGAAGCAAACTCTGCATAATTGTTGCCGTTGCCTTCGAGTACACTTGAACTGGCTTGTCTTGAAATTCATAGATTACTCTACCATCAGATGATTCAATCTTAGAAATCACATGTTTCTGATGGTAGACACCATTATTGGCAATTGTTTGATAACCATTGGTATGCTGGGCGACTGTGACTTCAATACCGCCGCCCATAGGCAGACTTTCGATACCGTACTCCGGAATCTCGTAACCCATTTTCTCCATGTAGCCCTTGACATCAACACCCTTCTCACGAAGCATACGATAGGTCCAATAGGCTGGGATATTCCACGAATAGTTCAAGGCTTCACCTAGGGTCATCATGCCTGTACCTGGACTATTTACATACATAATAGGATTTCCATTAGAGAATTTTGTCGGATAATTAGACAAGATACTAGCGCTTCCCATCAAACCTTGGTCAATGGCAATACCGTAGGCCAATAAAGGCTTGGTTGTAGAGGCTGGCGAACGCTTGGTGTCGAAGGCGTGATTGTTTTGGTTAGTCTGGTAATTACGACCACCAACAAAACCTAGAACAGCCCCCGTTTTATTGTCCATCAAAACATTCCCTACTTCAGGCTGCCCAGTCGAATCATCTACCAAACGACCGTAGTTAGCAACTGCATTTTGCATGGCAGTATGGATTTTTTTATTGATTGTTGTCGTGATTTTATAGCCACCGTTACTTAGTTCCTGCTCAGCTCGCTCATGATAGGCCTTTTGAATCGCTTCCTTTTTCAACTCTTGGCTAGAAACATTGTCCTGCTGAACTAAATAATCATACATACGGTCTGTCGCTTCAGACATAGCTGTAAAGTAGAGATAATCTCTCGAAACAGCATTGACAGTTCCTGATGGCAAGAAATCTTGTTTGAGATTATAATCCTTGTACTGGTCGTATTCTTCCTGAGTCAGAGCACCCGTACGGTACATGTTGTAGAGAACATCCTTGGCCCGCTTCAAACCAAGTTCTAAGTCTTCATCACTCTTTAACTCTCCAGTATTTTCATAAGGGGAATAAGTAATCGGACTCTGTGGCAAACCTGCTAGGAAGGCAGCTTGGGGAATACTCAGCTTGTTGGCATCGATACCGAAAATCCCTTCAGCAGCTTGCTGGGCACCTGCAATATTCTGCCCTTTATGATTTCGACCAAAGGGAGCAACATTGAGATAAGCAGTCAAGATTTCATCCTTACTCATGCTGCGTTCCAAGGCAAGGGCATCAACAATTTCTGTAGCCTTACGAGCCAAAGTCGGAGCATCTCCAACCACTTGTTGTTTGATTAACTGTTGGGTCAAGGTCGAGCCCCCGCTAGATGAGCCCAAACCTGCAAAGGTTCCCAAAGTCGCCCGAATCACAGCTTTTGGCACAACCCCCTTATGTTCAAGAAAATGTTCGTCCTCAGTTGCAACGATAGCCTTTTTGAGATTGTCCGATATTTCCTCAGATGAGACAGAAGTTCTCAGTAAATCACTCTCGATAGAAGCAATGACACTCCCATCTGCGTAAACAATTTCTGAGATGGAAGAAATATTTTTAACCTGCTTGACCAAGTCCTCCGATTGGGGAACCTTGGCCTTGTCAAACAAAGCAACTCCATAACCAAGAGCTACACCAGCACCAAAAAGCCCACCGATAAAGCCTAGAATAAAGAGAGTATTCAAAATTCCCTTGATAACAACTAAAATGCTACCTAGGATAGCCAGAACTTTCCCACCTGTCCCATCCGACTGCTTCTCTTCTGAGACTTTCTCTGATTTTTTATGATTTATTTTTGATTTTACTAGCTGGAAAAATTCCAGCATTTTTTGTTTTAATTCATTTAATTGATTTTGCATGGATTTCCTCACTGTAACTATTATACCATAAAAGGTAAACTTTCAATAAAATAGCCACTTTCTTCCCTATTCTACTAGGCTATTGCCCAAGTTTGTGATACAATAGGTAGAAACAATATTTTTAAAAAGGAGAAAAGACACATGCACATTTTTGATGAGCTAAAAGAGCGTGGTTTGATTTTTCAAACGACTGATGAAGAAGCTTTGCGTAGAGCCCTAGAAGAAGGTCAAGTTTCTTATTATACTGGCTACGATCCAACTGCTGACAGCCTTCACCTAGGCCATCTTGTCGCAATCTTGACAAGTCGTCGCTTGCAACTAGCAGGTCACAAACCTTATGCGCTCGTTGGCGGTGCTACAGGTCTCATTGGAGATCCGTCCTTCAAAGATGCTGAACGTAGTCTCCAAACAAAAGACACAGTAGATGGCTGGGTCAAGTCTATCCAAGGACAACTTTCTCGTTTTCTTGACTTTGAAAATGGCGAAAACAAGGCTGTCATGGTCAACAACTACGACTGGTTTGGCAGCATCAGCTTCATTGACTTCCTCCGTGATATCGGAAAATACTTCACTGTCAACTACATGATGAGCAAGGAGTCTGTGAAAAAACGGATTGAAACAGGGATTTCTTACACTGAGTTTGCCTACCAAATCATGCAAGGTTACGATTTCTTCGTCCTTAACCAAGACTACAACGTTACCCTTCAAATCGGTGGTTCTGACCAGTGGGGAAATATGACAGCTGGTACCGAATTGCTTCGTCGTAAGGCTGACAAGACTGGCCACGTTATCACTGTTCCATTGATCACAGATGCAACTGGTAAGAAATTTGGTAAATCAGAAGGAAACGCAGTCTGGCTCAATCCTGAAAAGACTTCCCCATACGAAATGTACCAATTCTGGATGAACGTTATGGACGCTGACGCTGTTCGCTTCTTGAAAATCTTTACTTTCTTGTCACTTGATGAGATTGAAGATATCCGCAAGCAGTTTGAAGCAGCTCCACACGAACGCTTGGCTCAAAAAGTCTTGGCTCGTGAAGTCGTAACACTTGTTCACGGCGAAGAAGCTTACAAAGAAGCCCTCAACATCACTGAGCAACTCTTTGCAGGAAACATCAAGAATCTTTCTGTTAAAGAGCTCAAACAAGGACTTAGTGGTGTACCAAACTACCAAGTACAAGCAGACGAAAACCACAATATTGTGGAACTACTCGTCTCATCTGGTGTAGTTAACTCAAAACGCCAAGCCCGTGAAGATGTCCAAAACGGAGCTATCTACGTAAACGGTGACCGCATCCAAGACCTTGACTATGTCTTAAGTGACGCAGATAAGCTTGAGAACGAACTGACTGTTATCCGTCGCGGTAAGAAAAAATACTTTGTATTGACTTACTAAACTGTTCAACATTTACCTATAAAAAAGGAGTTAACCTCGAGAAAGGTAACTCCTTTTTGCTGTTAATAGTCCCCACCTATCCCTTAATAGACAGGCTACGCAGTACAATACGTAAGGTTGTTAGATTATGTAAGATAGAGAGATTTGAAGGACTGAGCCAATTAAACAAGCCAAAGCCAATCAAACTACTATTTACGACAACGGTATCTTGAATATTCTTCTTGATGAGTGTTTGCAAAGATGATGATAGCCAATCCAACTCTTGGAAGAAATCCAAGCGATTATCTAACAATAAGATATCGCTCATCTGCTTAGAAATGTCTGCACTCTCATTCATCACCACACCGATATCTGATAGGGTTAGAGCCGCTGAGTCATTCAATCCATCTCCAACCATCAAAATAGTGTGACCTGCTTTCTGCAGTTCCTCTACTAACTCAAATTTCCCATCAGGTTTCAAGTCTGTATAGACCTGATCAAAGGGCAAATCTTTAACTAATTCCTCTGTCCTAACCAGGGTGTCCCCTGTTGCCAGAATCAATTTTTTCCCTTGTGCCTTAAGTTTCTCCAAGGCTGCTTTTGCTTCTTTTCTCAAAGGAGTATGAATGCAGAACATTCCAATCAATTCATTCTGATAAGCCAAGAATAAGAGATTGTAGTGACTCTTGTACTCTTCAATTAAAGCATTTTGTTCTGAACTGATATGAATTTGCTCATCCTGCATCAAAACATAATTCCCAATAAGAACTGGTTGCCCATCTATATGAGATTTGATCCCCTTGCTTGCGATATATTGGAGTTTCCCATGCATTTCCTCATGTTCAATCCCCTCTATCTCAGCTTGCTTGACAATGGCATTAGCAATAGGATGATAAATGTGTTCCTCAAGACAGGCACTGATTCTGAGAATATCTTCCTCACTATAGTCCCCAAAAGGTAACACCTTTTCAACTATAGGATAACTAGTTGTGATTGTTCCCGTCTTATCAAACAAGAAAGTATCAACTTCCAGATATTTCTCCAGAACATCCCCATCCTTAATCACCATTTCACGATTCAACCCCTCCTTGATAGCTGTTAAATAAGCTACAGGAGTAGAGATTTTCAAAGCGCAGGAAAAATCGACCAATAGGAAAGAAATAGCCTTAGAAAAAGAACCTGTTAATAGGTAAGTCAGACCAGCCCCCAAGAAATTATATTTGACGACCTTATCCGCCATCTTGATGAAATAGCGTTGTTTCGTTTTCTTATTTTCTTCAGATTTCTTCATCAACTCAATCAGTTGTAAAATCCGGCTGTTCATCTGATTATCGGTTACACGAATGCGTAATTCTCCAGTTTCTAATACTGTATTTGCACAAACCAAATCAGACTCTCTTTTTTCAACTGGAAAACTCTCTCCCGTCAAGGAACTTTCGTTGACCATACCTAAACCTGAAACTACTTGTCCATCAAACAGAATTTCATTTCCTTGAGATAGGACCAAGACATCTCCTATTTGAACATCGGAACTCTTGATACTAACGACCATATCACCCTGTACTAGAAATACATCGCTCTCTTTTGCAAGAAGGCTTTGTTCTAAATCTGTTGCCGTTTTTTTCAAGGACCACTGATCTAAATGATTCCCCAAATCAAGCATAAACATGATATTGCTAGCTGTCTTGGATTGGTTCATAAACAAGGACAATAAAATCGCCGAACAGTCCAAGACCTCCATCGTTAGTTCCTTACGCGCTAGTGTTTGATAGGCTTCTCTAATATAGCCAAAAGCCTGATAACAAGTCCATATATAGCGAATAGGATACGGCACAAAACTACGAAAAAGTATACGCTTAATCGCTGCACCTGAAACAATAGAATAAGCACTCTCTTCTCTACGAATGGGAAGAGTCATCAACTCAGAAACTTTCCCTTTATCAATTCTTTTTAAAAAGGCTTCTGCATTGTCTAATACAGAGAAGCCTTCTTTTATACGTAGAGTAAAGTGCTGTTGATCCATGTAAAACTGGATGGACTCAATCCCCTTTTCATCTCTCGCCAAGGAACGAAGATAGTCTTGAATATCCAAGGTGAGTGAAAAAGAAGATGATAGTCGGATATGTTGGTATCCTCTATGTAGCACTTTAAAAGACATATTATTCCCCTATAAGGCTATCTAATTGCTCTTCTTTTTTCTCTTGCTCGTACAAATATTTGGCATCTTGCAAGACATCGTCTCCATGTTGTTTCACAACAGAAACAGATGCATCTAGCTCGTCTTTTAACTTATAAGCCTTAGCCAAAGCTTTAGAATAACCTTTTTTAGCTTCCTTACTTGCCAAGATTTTCAAACCAAAGGTACCAAATGCGACACCACCCAAAAAGAGTGATGATTTTTTCGCAACTTTTGCGACGCTTAATACTTCTTTTAACATACTTATTTCCTCCTTATCATTATTATATAGCAATTTAGATATAAAAGCAATGTCATTTCATAAATTGGAGAATTATACTCAATGAAAATCAAAGAGCAAACTAGGAAACTAGCCGCAGGCTGTACTTGAGTACGGCAAGGCGACGTTGACGTGGTTTGAATTTGATTTTCGAAGAGTATTAGTTTTATTTCTACTGAATCTCCCATCTACTTACTCCTAAGGTTGCTTTCATTTGCCTCTTTTGATACACTTAAACTATGAATACAAATCTCAAACCTAAACTCCAGCGTTTTGCTTCTGCGACTGCCTTTGCCTGTCCTATCTGTCAAGAAAATCTGACTCTGGTAGAGAGCAGTCTCAAATGCTGCAATCGTCATTCTTTTGACTTGGCTAAATTTGGCTATATCAATCTGGCACCTCAAATCAAGCAATCTGCTAACTACGACAAGGAAAACTTTCAAAACCGTCAACAAATCCTAGAAGCCGGCTTTTATCAGGCTATCTTAGAGACTATATCTGACTTGTTAGCAAATTCAGAAACTAGCACCACAGTCTTAGATATTGGCTGTGGCGAAGGCTTTTATTCTCGTAAACTTCAAGAAAATCACCCTGACAAAACCTTCTATGCCTTTGATATTTCCAAAGATTCTGTCCAAATCGCTGCCAAGAGCGAACCCAACTGGGCAGTCAATTGGTTCGTTGGCGACCTAGCTCGTCTCCCTATAAAAGACGCTAGCATGGATATCCTGCTTGATATCTTCTCACCTGCCAACTATGGAGAATTTCGTCGCGTTTTATCCAAAGACGGTATCTTGATAAAGGTTATCCCAACTGAAAATCACCTCAAGGAAATTCGTCAGAAGGTACAAGACCAGCTGACAAACAAGGACTATTCCAACCAAGATATCAAAAATCATTTCCAAGAACACTTTACCATCCTATCTAACCAAACTGCCTCTCTGACTAAGACTATCACAGCAGAGCAGCTTCAAACCCTACTCAGCATGACTCCTCTCCTCTTTCACATCGACCAGAGCAAGATTGACTGGAGCCAACTAACAGAGATTACCATCGAAGCAGAGATTATGGTTGGGAGAGCATTCTAAACTAGACTTCCCAAAGGTATAAAACTTACCGAAAATCTTCAATATTACAAAAACGCATAAGAACAGGTGGTCAAAACCTTAATCTTATGCGTTTTGTTATAGTTTCCATACATATTAAGTGGAAATAGTTGAAACCAGTTCTTTTAATAACCATTGAATACCATATATTACATTTACCCCAAATATGATATAGGCCGTATAAATCAAGTATTTCGATTTCTCCCGCCTCAAAGAATAAATCTTGTACAAGATAAACAAATTTAAAATAATAAATAATAGAGACAAAATCTTCCCTCCAAAATCAATCCTAAAAGTACACAGTTAAGCATAGCCCTAATCTTTATTTTCGATTCGAGATAACAAACTTATCAATAAATAGTAAGTGATATAAGGCAAGTGTAATTCCCAATAAGCACCCATGATAAGAGATTTCTTGATGGGTAAGGGGGTAAAGATTACTATTACCCGCCAAGAGGCATGTTAAAATAACAAATAGAATCCAAAATAAATCCGTCCATTTATATTTTGAAAAATATTCTTTCCACATAAAAACACCTTCTTTCCTACAATCATATTATAATACTTTATGTAAGCGAATACAAGAAATATGAGGTAATCAACTACGAAGAAATATAAGGCTGAAGACAGTAAAAACCAGCATTTCTAAGCCTTTACTGTATCTATGATTTCTCTATTTTTACAGGATTGACCAAAATTCACATCATTCAAAAAAGCGAATTTCAATCGAAACTCGCTTTTTTACAAAATGTATTAGTATGAATTTGTATCTTATACTCAATGAAAATCAAAGAGCAAACTAGGAAGCTAGCCGCAGGCTGTACTTGAGTACGGCAAGGCAACGCTGACGTGGTTTGAATTTGATTTTCGAAGAGTATTAGTTCAAGTGCCAGATATCTTCGTTGTACTGAGCGATTGTACGGTCAGATGAGAAGAATCCTGCTTTAGAAATGTTAACGATGACTTTATCCAACCATGCGTCACGGTCTTCGTAGTCAGCAAGCATTTGCTCTTTCACTTTGATGTAGTCTTCCAAGTCAAGAAGAGTCATGAACCAGTCTTTGTTGATCAATTCATTGTAAAGACGTTCCAAGCGCTCTTTGTTTCCAGCTGCAAGAACTGCATCGCTAACGATGAAGTCAACCAATGGTTTGATAGCTTTACGAGCGTAGAATTCACTTGATTTGTAAGCTGCTTTTGCGTAAAGGTCTATAACAGTTTCTGAATCTTCACCAAAGATGTAGATGTTTTCGTCGCCAACCAACTCAGCGATTTCCACGTTAGCTCCGTCCATAGTACCAAGAGTCAAAGCTCCGTTCAACATGAATTTCATGTTACCAGTACCTGAAGCTTCTTTAGAAGCAAGTGAGATTTGTTCTGAAATATCACATGCTGGGATAAGGAAGCTTGCTGCAGTAACGTTGTAGTTTTCAACCATAACTACTTGCAAGTGTGGAGCTACTGCTGGATCGTTAGCAATAACTTCTGACATGCAAAGGATCAAGTGGATGATGTCTTGAGCAATTGTGTAGGCTGGAGCTGCTTTACCACCAAAGAAGATTGTGATTGGGCGAGCAGGGATGTTCCCAGCTTTGATGTCAAGATATTTGTGGATTACGTACAAAGCGTTCATTTGTTGGCGTTTGTACTCGTGAAGACGTTTGATTTGGATATCAAAGATAGAGTTTGGATTGATTTCCACACCTTGGTGTTCTTTCAAGTGACGAGCCAATTTACGTTTGTTGTGAGCCTTGATGCTTTCCAATTTTTCTTTGACAGCTGCTTTGTCTTCATAAGACAAGAGTTTTTCAAGCTCATCTGCTTCATGGTGCCAACCTTCTCCAAGAATCTCATCCAAGTAGTGAGACAAGCTTGGGTTAGCATGCATGAGCCAACGACGGAAAGTGATACCGTTTGTTTTGTTGTTGAATTTTTCTGGGTAAAGGTCGTAGAAAGCTTTCAACTCAGAGTTCTTCAAGATTTCAGTGTGAAGTGCTGCTACTCCGTTAACACTGTATCCGTAGTGGATATCCATGTGAGCCATGTGAACACGTCCACTCTCGTCAATAATTTGAACAGCTGGATCTTTCACTTCTGCTTTCACACGACGGTCCAATTCTTCGATGATTGGTACCAAGTGAGGAACCACTTCTTGCAAGAATTCAAGAGGCCATTTTTCAAGGGCTTCAGCAAGGATTGTGTGGTTAGTGTAGGCAGTCATGCTACGAACGATTGAGATTGCTTCATCAAGATCGATACCACGAGCAGTCAAAAGACGGATCAATTCAGGGATGACCATTGATGGGTGAGTATCGTTGATTTGTACAACTGCGTAATCAGCAAGGTCATGCAAGTTGCTTCCTTTTTCGATTGCTTCGTCGATGATCAATTGCGCACCGTTTGAAACCATGAAGTATTGTTGGAAGATACGGAGCAATTCACCTTGACGGTCACTATCATCTGGGTAAAGGAAAAGAGTCAAGTTGCGAGCGATATCTGTCTTGTCAAAGTTGATACCATCTTTAATGATTGAAGAATCAACTGAATCCAAGTCAAACAAACGCAAGCGGTTCTTAGTTTCTGTCTTGTAACCAGGTACATCGATATCGTAAAGAGTTGATGTCAATGTGAAGTGAGCAAATGGCACTTGGTAGCTACGGCTTGAGCGAACCAACCAGTTTTGCTCTGTCAACCATGCATTTGGAATTGTTTCTTGTTGGTTGTTTTTAAGAACTTGTTGGAATAGACCAAAGTGGTAGTTAAGACCAACACCGTCACCGTTCAAACCAAGAGTAGCAATTGAGTCGATAAAGCAGGCAGCCAAACGTCCCAAACCACCATTACCAAGAGATGGTTCCAATTCAACTTCTTCAACTTCGATCAAATCTTTACCTGCAGCTGCAAGTTCTTTTTTGACATCGTCGTAAAGACCAAGGTTGATCAAGTTGTTTGACAAAAGTTTACCAATCAAGAACTCAGCTGAGATGTAGTAAACTTTTTTCTTACCAGTGTTAACTGGTTTTTTGCTACTTGCAAGCTTGCTGTAGTTAAGAAGAGCCAGGTAAAGCTCTTCATTGCTACATTCTGCAATGGTTTTATTGTAACGATTTTGTACAAATTCTTGTAGTGATAACATGTTTAAGGTGTCTCCTGATATTGTATTATTTCTTTAATTCTACCAAATTTTCATTGATTCGGCGATAGATTGTTGTCAAGTCAAGCAAGCCTTCCTCGACAGCTGGTGTCAATTGATCGTCAGTCATACGCCAAGACCAGTTTCCACCAAGGGTAGATGGGAAGTTCATACGAGCTGCCTCATCTAATTCTAGCAAATCTTGCATAGTTGCAATTGCCATGAAGCTAACTGATGAAAAGACTGTACGAAGCATAGCATGTGGCACTGTTTCGTATTCTTTACGGTTAGTGTAGCGCGCCATGTACTCACGAGTCGCATCATCGATCTCGTTACGGTACCAACCAAGGACCGTATTGTTATCGTGTGTTCCTGTGTACATAACTGAGTTAGCAGGTGCTAAGTGTGGGCTATCGATACTTTCATCTTCTGGGTTGAAAGCAAATTGAAGAATCTTCATTCCTGGGAAGCCAGTACGTTCACGTAATTCGATAACTTCGTCTGTCATGAAACCAAGGTCTTCTGCGATGATGTTTAGCTCACCAAGTTCTTCCTTAACGGCTGCAAAAAGCTTGTAGCCAGGACCTTTCACCCACTCACCAGGTGCTGCTGTATCAGAACCAGCAGGGATTTCCCAGTAAGATTCGAAGCCACGGAAGTGGTCAATACGAACGATGTCGTAGATTTTGAAGCTTTCACGCAAGCGTTCAATCCACCATTTGTAGCCGTCTTTGTCCATTGCTTCCCAGTCATAGATTGGGTTACCCCAAAGCTGACCAGTTGCAGAAAATTCATCTGGTGGGCATCCTGCGATGCAAGTCGCCTTACCGTTGACATCTGTCTTGAAGAGATGTGGATTTGCCCACATATCGCTTGAATCTTCCGCTACGTAGATTGGCATGTCTCCAACGATTTCGATGTGGTTGTCGTTAGCGTAAGCTTTCAATTTCAACCATTGTTGGAAGAAGAAGTATTGAGTCACACGGTGGTAAACCAACTTGTCTGCCAATTGCTCACGGTAGCTTTCAAGTGCTGAAGCTTTACGAGCACGAGCATCTGCATCTGGCCATTCAGCCCAAGCAAGATTATCAAAATGCTCTTTGATAGCCATATACTCTGCAAAGAGTTCAAGCCATGATTGGTTGTCTTGAGCGAATTTCTCAAAATCCTTAACATCTCCTACTTCCAAGAAACGTTTTACCGCTTTTTCTAAAAGAGGACGACGTGCATAGTAGATTTTCGCATAATCAACTTCAGACGCATCACTACCAAAGTCAACCCCTTCAAGGTCACTTGCTTGCAACAAGCCTTGTTCCACCAAGATATCTAAATCGATAAAATGAGTGTTCCCTGCGAAGGCTGAGAAAGATTGGTAAGGAGAATCTCCGTAACTAGTTGTTCCTAGTGGAAGGATTTGCCAGTAACGTTGTTTTGTGCGAACCAAGAAATCAACGAAGTCGTAAGCACTTTTACCAAATGATCCGATTCCGTATGCTCCTGGAAGAGAAGAAATGTGCATCAACACACCACTTTGACGTTTTTTCATAATAAGCACCTCATGTGTTTATAGTTAGATATTACATTTTTACGAGCGCAAACGTTTGCGCTATGATTAGTATATCTCATTTTCTTGATAAATGCAAGCGGTTTTAAATAACTTTTTTGATTATTTTTTTAAATTTTTTTCTTCTTACTCGTATATATATTCTTTCAGGAAACAAACAAAATAGGAATAAGGGTTTCACTTATCTCATTAAGCAAAAATAAAGAGAGAATCCTCCCTGCTTTCTGTTTGAAACTTAGGCAATCGTTTTCTCAACTTTTTTTAAATTTAAAACAAAACGGATTTTTGGGATTTTCTACTATTATATGACGATGAAGCGTTTACTTTTTGTAAAAATTTTTTAAAAAATTTTTACAAAAAACACTTGCAACCGCTTTCCGATTGTGCTATACTAGTCCCATAAAGGAAAACGTTTGCGTTTCCTCATTATAAAATTTGTTATTCTTTAGGAGGAATACACTATGTCATCTAAATTCATGAAGAGCGCTGCTGTGCTTGGAACTGTTACACTTGCTAGCTTGCTTCTGGTAGCTTGCGGAAGCAAAACTGCTGATAAACCTGCTGATTCTGGTTCATCCGAAGCGAAAGAACTCACTTTCTACGTTGAAGACCAATATAAAGCCTTTGCTGAATCAGCTGCAAAAGCTTACGAAAAAGAAGCTGGCGTAAAAGTTACCATCAAAACAGGAGACCAAATGGGTGGGCTTGACAAACTTTCTCTTGACAACCAATCAGGTCAAGCTGCTGACGTTATGATGGCTCCATACGACCGTGTAGGTAGCCTTGGTACTGACGGACAACTCTCAGAAGTGAAATTGAGCGACGGTGCTAAAACAGATGATAAAACTAAATCTCTTGTGACAGCTGCTGATGGTAAAGTTTACGGTGCTCCTGCTGTTATCGAGTCACTTGTTATGTACTACAACAAAGACTTGGTAAAAGAAGCTCCAAAAACTTTTGCTGACTTAGAAAACCTTGCTAAAGATAGCAAATATGCCTTCGCTGGAGAAGATGGAAAAACTTCTGCTTTCCTAGCTGACTGGACAAACTTCTACTATGCATATGGACTTCTTGCTGGTAACGGTGCTTACGTATTCGGACAAAACGGTAAAGACGCTAAAGATATCGGTCTTGCAAACGACGGTTCTATCGCAGGTATCAACTACGCTAAATCTTGGTATGAAAAATGGCCTAAAGGTATGCAAGATACTGAAGGTGCTGGCAACTTAATCCAAACTCAATTCCAAGAAGGTAAAACAGCTGCTATCATCGACGGACCTTGGAAAGCTCAAGCCTTTAAAGATGCTAAAGTAAACTACGGTGTTGCAACTATCCCAACTCTTCCAAATGGAAAAGAATATGCTGCATTCGGTGGTGGTAAAGCTTGGATTATCCCATCAAGCACTAAGAACCTTGAAGGCGCTCAAAAATTTGTAGACTTCCTTGTTTCAACTGAAGAACAAAAAGCCTTCTACGATACAACTAACGAAATCCCAGCTAACACTGAAGCTCGTACATATGCTGAAGGTAAAAATGATGAGTTGACAACAGCTGTTATCAAACAGTTCAAGAACGCTCAACCAATGCCAAATATCTCTCAAATGTCTGCAGTTTGGGATCCAGCGAAAACTATGCTCTTTGATGCTGTAAGTGGTAAGAAAGATGCGAAAACAGCTGCTAACGACGCTGTAACATTGATCAAAGAAACAATCAAACAAAAATTTGGTGAATAAAAAATTTGTTCAAGGGGGGTGGAATTCAAATCCCCCTTTGAATTTATCAATAGAAAACATATATAGTTTAGGTTTTAACTAGAAACTAGTATCCTATGAAAGGAGTTATTATGGAAAAGCAACAACCTAGTAAAGCAGCCCTGCTGTCTATCATTCCTGGGTTAGGACAGATTTACAATAAACAAAAAGCAAAAGGTTTTATCTTCCTTGGTGTAACCCTTGTATTTCTCCTCTACTTCCTAGCACTTGCAGCCCCTGAATTGAGTAATCTCATCACTCTTGGTGACAAACCAGGTCGTGACAATTCCCTCTTTATGCTGATTCGTGGTGCCTTCCATTTAATCTTTGTAGTTGTTTATGTACTCTTTTATTTCGCAAATATCAAAGACGCACATACAACTGCCAAACACATTAACAATGGCATACCAGTAGCACTTACCTTTAAAGAAATGGTCAAAGGAATCTATGAAAATGGCTTCCCTTACCTCTTAATCATTCCATCTTACATTGCCATGACTTTTGCGATTATCTTCCCAGTTATCGTAACCTTGATGATCGCCTTTACCAACTACGACTTCCAACACTTGCCACCAAACAAATTGTTGGACTGGGTTGGTTTGACCAACTTTACAAACATTTGGAGCTTGAGTACCTTCCGTTCTGCCTTTGGTGCCGTCCTTTCTTGGACTATCATCTGGGCTTTATCTGCCTCAACTTTACAGATCGTGATTGGTATCTTCACAGCTATCATTGCTAACCAACCATTTATCAAAGGAAAACGTATCTTCGGTGTTATTTTCCTTCTTCCTTGGGCTGTCCCAGCCTTCATCACTATCCTGACATTCTCAAACATGTTTAACGATAGTGTTGGTGCTATCAACACTCAAGTATTGCCAATCTTGGCTAAATTCCTTCCTTTCCTTGATGGTGCTCTTATTCCTTGGAAAACAGACCCAACTTGGACTAAGATTGCCTTGATTATGATGCAAGGTTGGCTTGGATTCCCATATATCTACGTTTTGACCTTGGGTATCTTGCAATCTATTCCTAACGACCTTTACGAAGCAGCTTATATTGACGGTGCTAATGCTTGGCAAAAATTCCGCAACATCACTTTCCCAATGATCTTGGCTGTTGCTGCACCTACTTTGATTAGCCAATACACCTTCAACTTTAACAACTTCTCTATCATGTACCTCTTCAATGGTGGAGGTCCTGGTAGTGTCGGAGGGGGAGCTGGTTCAACTGATATCTTGATCTCATGGATCTACCGTTTGACAACAGGTACATCTCCTCAATACTCAATGGCGGCTGCTGTTACCTTGATTATCTCTATCATTGTCATCTCAATCTCTATGATCGCATTCAAGAAACTACACGCATTTGATATGGAGGACGTCTAAGATGAATAACTCAATTAAACTCAAACGTAGACTGACTCAAACCCTTACTTACCTCTACTTGATTGGTCTATCAATCGTGATTATCTATCCACTGTTGATTACCATCATGTCAGCCTTTAAAGCAGGTAACGTCGCAGCCTTTAAACTTGATACTAACATCGACTTCAATTTTGATAACTTTAAAGGACTCTTTACTGAAACTCTATACGGTACTTGGTATCTCAATACCTTGATCATCGCCTTGGTTACCATGGCGGTTCAAACAAGTATCATCGTACTTGCTGGTTATGCCTACAGCCGTTACAACTTCTTGGCTCGTAAACAAAGTTTGGTCTTCTTCTTGATTATCCAAATGGTGCCAACCATGGCCGCTTTGACAGCCTTCTTCGTTATGGCGCTTATGTTGAACGCCCTTAACCACAGCTGGTTCCTCATCTTCCTATACGTTGGTGGTGGTATCCCGATGAATGCTTGGCTCATGAAAGGCTACTTCGATACAGTGCCAATGTCTCTAGACGAATCTGCAAAACTAGACGGTGCAGGACACTTCCGTCGCTTCTGGCAAATTGTTCTTCCACTTGTTCGCCCAATGGTTGCCGTACAAGCTCTCTGGGCCTTCATGGGACCTTTCGGGGACTACATCCTCTCTAGTTTCTTGCTTCGTGAGAAAGAATACTTTACTGTTGCCGTTGGTCTCCAAACCTTCGTCAACAATGCGAAGAACTTGAAGATTGCCTACTTCTCAGCAGGTGCTATCCTCATCGCCCTTCCAATCTGTATTCTCTTCTTCTTCCTACAAAAGAACTTTGTTTCAGGACTTACAAGTGGTGGCGACAAGGGATAATATATCCCCGCCACCCTTTTCTTATTGCTACAAAATATATACTAACAACAAGCAATTTATCCCCTAGACTTGAAATAAAGCACATTTCTCTATATAATAATACTCATATAGAAAACACCTTTTAGAAAGATACCTATGCTTCCATATCCATTTTCCTATTTTTCAAGTATTTGGGGATTTCGTAAGCCCCTGTCCAAACGTTTCGGGCTCAACTGGTTTCAACTGCTCTTTACCAGTATCTTCCTTATCAGCTTGTCCATGGTACCCATTGCCATCCAAAACAGCTCACAGGAGACTTATCCGCTAGAAACCTTTATCGATAATGTCTATGAACCTCTGACAGATGAAGTTGTCCAGGATCTCTCTGAACACGCTACAATTGTTGATGGTAATTTAACTTATACAGGCACAGCTAGTCAAGCGCCTTCTCTTGTGATTGGTCCAAGCCAAAGCAAGGAATTACCTAAAGACTTGCAACTGCATTTCGATACAAAAGAACTGGTCATCAGCAAGGAAAGCAAGGAGCTGACCCGCATTTCTTACCGAGCTATTGAGACTGAGAGTTTCAAAAGCAAGGACAGCTTGACTCAAGCGATTTCTAAAGACTGGTACCAACAAAATCGTGTCTATATCAGTCTCTTCCTAGTTCTCGGTGCTAGCTTCCTCTTTGGTTTAAATTTCTTTATCGTTTCTCTAGGAGCTAGTCTTCTCCTTTATATCACTAAGAAATCACGCCTCTTTTCATTTAGAACCTTTAAAGAGTGCTACCATTTTATCTTGAACTGTTTAGGATTACCTACTCTGATTACGCTTATTTTGGGACTTTTTGGCCAAAATATGGCAACCCTTATCACTGTACAAAACATTCTTTTTGTTCTTTATCTGGTCACCATTTTTTACAAGACACACTTCCGTGATCCAGATTATCATAAATAGGAGATTTTTATGCCCGTTACGATTAAAGACGTGGCCAAGGCAGCAGGTGTCTCACCTTCAACTGTTACCCGCGTTATTCAAAACAAATCAACGATTAGTGATGAAACCAAAAAACGAGTTCGCAAGGCGATGAAGGAGCTCAACTACCACCCCAATCTCAATGCTCGTAGCTTGGTAAGTAGCTATACTCAAGTTATCGGCCTGGTGCTTCCTGACGACTCGGATGCCTTTTACCAAAATCCTTTCTTCCCATCTGTTCTACGAGGGATCGCCCAAGTGGCATCTGAGAACCACTATGCTATCCAGATTGCAACGGGGAAAGATGCAAAAGAGCGGCTCAAAGCTATTTCCCAGATGGTCTATGGTAAGCGTGTAGATGGTTTGATTTTCCTCTATGCCCAAGAAGAGGATCCTTTGGTTAAGCTAGTAGCAGATGAGCAATTTCCTTTCCTTATCTTAGGTAAATCTCTATCTCCCTTCATTCCGCTCGTCGATAATGACAATGTCCAGGCAGGTTTTGATGCAACAGAATATTTCATCAAAAAAGGATGCAAGCGAATTGCCTTCATCGGAGGAACCAAAAAACTTTTCGTAACACAAGATCGTCTAATGGGTTATGAGTTAGCTCTTAAACGATACCAACTTCCTATTGATCCAAATCTGACCTACTTTGCGACCGAATTTCTTGAAGATAATGGTTATCGCTTTAGTAAACTTCTCTTCGAGCATGATCCAAATATTGATGCTATTATTACTATTGATAGCCTTCTTGCTGCAGGGGTCTGTGATTACATCGCAAAACACCAACTGGATGTCCCTGTCCTCAGCTTTGACTCGGTCAACCCTAAACTGAACTTGGCAGCCTATGTGGATATCAATAGCTTAGAACTCGGGCGCGTTTCCTTTGAAACCATTCTCCAGATTATTAACGATGCCAAAAACAATAAACAGATTTGTTACCGTCAGTTGATTGCCCACAAAATTATCGAAAAATAAAAACCAGCTCGAGCTGGTTTTTTTGATCACTAATTATCTGTTTCAACGAACCGTCCCAAAATATGAACATTCTCCGAGACAGAGACAAAGGCGCTTGGATCCACCTGTTTCATAATCTGTTTAAATTCATTAAACTCTGCACGTGTAATGACAGTGATTAAAACTGCCTTTCTTTCGTGATTATAGGTTCCTTCTGCATCGTGGATCATGGTTGCACCGCGGTGCAATTTTTTATGGATTTTTTCAATTACCTTCTCTGGATGATTGGTCACAATCATGGCCTGCATCCGTTTTTGCTTGGTAAAGACAGCGTCTGTGACACGGCTAGAGACAAAGATGGTAATCATAGAGTAGAGAGCGTATTCCCAACCAAAGGTCAAGCCTGCTATCAGCATGATGGTCCCATTTACCAAGAAAGAAATACTACCAACATTCTTACCCGTTTTCTTGCGAATAGTCAGGCTGACGATATCCGTCCCACCACTGGAGATATTGTTTCGAAGAGCGAAACCAATCCCCAAGCCCATGACAACACCCCCAAAAAGGGCATTGATAATGGGATCCTCCGTCAAGGTCGCCACAGGGACAAACTGGATAAAGAAGGAACTCATGGACACCGTGATAAAGGTAAAGATGGTGAACTTATGGCCAATCTGATACCAAGCTAAGACCATCAAAGGAAAATTAATGGCGTAGAAGGTTAGCGAAATCGGGATATGAAAACCAAACCAATGATTACTCAAGGCAGAGATAATCTGTGCCAGACCTGTCGCACCACTCGAATACACATGCCCTGGTTGGAAAAAGAAATTGACCGCTACTGCTGATAAAAAACCATAGACCAGAGAGGCCGAAATCTTCTCATCATATTTTTCCCGAGAGATGCTTTGTAAGACACGTAAAATTTTTATCTGATAAGCAAAGCGGCGCAGATAATAGCGCCACCGCTTAATTCGTTTTGCTTGTTTCATCTTCTTCTATTTGTAAGCTGAGTTCCTCTAGTTGTTTGAGAGCTACTGTTGAAGGAGCTTGTGTCATTGGGTCAGTTGCCTTGTTGTTCTTAGGAAAGGCAATAACTTCACGGATATTTTCTTCTCCTGCTAAGAGCATGACAAATCGGTCAAGCCCGATAGCCAAGCCACCGTGTGGTGGGAAACCATAGTCCATGGCTTCAAGAAGGAAACCAAACTGGTCATTTGCTTCTTCGGCTGAGAAACCAAGAGCCTTGAACATACGTTCTTGAAGGTCTTTTTGGTTGATACGAAGGCTACCACCACCAAGTTCATAACCGTTCAAGACAATATCGTAAGCAATGGCACGAACCTTCGCCAAATCACCTTCTAATTCGTGAGCAGTCTCTTCCTGTGGTAGAGTAAATGGATGGTGGGCGCTCATGTAACGACCTTCTTCTTCAGACCATTCAAACATTGGCCAGTCAACAACCCAAAGGAAGTTGAATTTATCATTATCAATCAAACCAAGCTCTTTGGCAATACGTCCACGAAGGGCACCAAGCGTTGCATTAGCCACTTCAAGCGTATCCGCCACAAAGAGAACCAAGTCCTTATCTTCAAGAGCAAGCGCTGTTGTCAATTCTGCTTGGATGCTAGTCAAGAACTTGGCAACTGGTCCGTTTAATTCTCCATCAACCACCTTGACCCAAGCAAGACCTTTGGCACCATACTGTTTGGCTACTTCGGTCATCTTGTCGATGTCTTTACGTGAATAGTTGTCCGCAGCTCCTTTGACCACAATTGCTTTTACAGCAGGTGCTTCTGAAAAGACTTTAAAGTCTACACCTTTGACTACTGCTGTCAGGTCCTGAAGCAACATGTCAAAACGGGTATCTGGCTTGTCAGAACCGTAAAGAGCCATAGCATCATCATATTTCATACGAGGAAATGGAAGCGTCACTTCGATGCCTTTAGTTTCTTTCATCACGCGCGCAATCAAACCTTCTGTGATATCTTGGATTTCTTGCTCAGTAAGGAAAGATGTTTCCAAGTCAACCTGTGTGAACTCAGGCTGGCGGTCACCACGCAAGTCCTCGTCACGGAAACATTTAACGATTTGGTAGTAACGGTCAAAACCAGCATTCATCAAGAGCTGTTTCGTGATTTGTGGACTTTGAGGAAGAGCGTAAAAATGCCCTTTATTAACACGAGACGGCACCAAATAGTCACGCGCCCCTTCAGGAGTTGACTTAGAAAGGAATGGTGTCTCCACGTCGATAAACTCCAACTCATCCAAGTAATTGCGAATAGAGTGGGTCACTTTAGCACGAAGTTTGAGGTTTTCCAGCATCTCTGGACGACGAAGGTCAAGGTAACGGTAACGTAAACGTGTATCGTCATTAGCCTCAATGCCATCCTTAATCTCAAATGGGGTTGTTTTAGCTGTATTAAGCACTGTCAGAGCTGTCACGTTTAACTCAACTGCACCAGTTGGCAACTTATCATTGGCTTGCTCACGCGCAGCGACCTGTCCAGTCACCTCGATAACAAATTCGCTACGAAGGCTTTCAGCTGTTGCCATGACCTCTGCAGATACTTTTTCAGGGTTGATAACCAACTGCATAATTCCTTCACGGTCACGAAGATCGATAAAGATCAAACCACCAAGGTCACGACGACGGCCAACCCATCCTTTCAAGGTTATTTCTTGTCCGATGTGTTCCTCACGAACACGACCAGCATACATACTACGTTTCATTGTTTCTCTCCTCTTTTATTCTGTTACTATTTTACCATAAAAGCGCAGGCTCTTCATGAAAATCATCAGAAAAGTTTGCCAGTCTTTAAAAATCAAGTGAAGACTCTAAAAATTGACGCCCATACAAAAATCCGATGAAGTTCATCGGACTCTTTTATTTTGAATTGTTGCCTGCTTTACGCTTTTCAGCAATTTCGGCTGCCTTTCGAGGCAAGACAATTTCCGTTGTGTAGGCTGTCCCAAAGCGCAAGACACCTGCAATAGGGGCAAAGACAACTGCTAGATAGTTGTAGAAGAAATCGCCCTTGAAGGCATAAGCTAGCGCCCCAATGATGAAAAATAGAACAACTGCTTGAATCACTGCTAATAAAATTACTCGTTTCATGTGACCTCCTGACTCTATTATAGCATGAGTATCATCAAAAAGCCGATTAAATTATTCAAAGCGTGGAGAGAAATACTGTAGACCAGACCTTTTCTGCTAATATAAGCCAAGCCCAAACTAAAACCAAGGCTAAAATAGACAAAAAATTGTTGCACATCACCTGGGAAATGACCTAAGGTAAACAAAACACTAGATACCAGAAGGAAAAGCAGAGTTTGTTTACTATTGTCCTGCTTAGGAAAGAGATAGCGCGCTAACATCCCTCTAAAGATAAGTTCTTCCGTCAGAGGAGCAAAAATAACGACCGCAAAGAATGAGAAAAGTGGTTGAGACAAGGTCAAGTCTATCGCTATTTGCTGATTTACTGAAGGATCATTTGGCAAGAAAAACTGGACAACCAGAGATAAGAACCAAACCAAGGCAGGAAGCCAAATAAATCGGTTGAAGCCACTCTTCTCAATACGAACAGGACCTTTCTGATACCATTTGTAAATGCCGTACACATAAACTCCAGCCAAGGCCACATAGAGCAAGGTCACAGCATAGGGTGAAGCGCCTAAGGCAAGCGAAGTAGTCGCGAGCCCCTGAATGAAGCCATAGATGAATAAAAAGGATAGAATGGCTAGAAGAAACCAGCCAAGGTTTTTAAGTAATTTCATAAAGTTCTCCTATTTGAAATAGCGTTTTACCATAGGTAACTGCATCACATTGATATAAACATGGATTGCTCCGACAAGCAAGAAGGCTAGTAGCTGAATCTCTCCTGTCAATAAAGAAAAGATATCAATCAGAACGTAGAGACCTGGCAAGACATACTGATTTAATTGGAATAAAATCCGAAAACTCTGTTCCAAATTAGCCTTGCGCTCCCCTTCATCATAAGAATCGAAATGCTCTAAGATATCCTTTGGTGTAGAGAAAAATACCAAATCAAACTGACGAACAATCGCAATGGTCTTAAAAAGATATTTTTGAACACTGAAAATCAGCACTAATGCCAAAAAAGAAAGAGGTAAGGTTATATGGCTTCCATTTAGTACAACCATTTCACTTGCTGAGATGAAAAGAGCTAATAAAATCGCTACACTTGCAATATTAAAAGCAATGGTTCCAAACTCGAGATTCCGATACATTTGCACATAATAGGTTTCATTCAGATCATCATCCATTTCCTCTTGATACAAGGAATGAAATTTTCTGCTTTTCTTTAAGAAATTGAATGTCAAAAGTATGCTAATGAAACCTAACAGTAAACAAATAGCTGATATCCAGGGTATCAAGATTTTTACATCTAACATAATTCCGTGGGATTCGGCAACAGCCTTAAACATCCCTACAAAAATGCCCAAGAAAAATCCCAAGACAACAACCATTAAAAACAACAATCCACGTTTCTTTTTCTTTTCCATATTCATTCTCCTTATTCACTTGCTAGATTTTTGGATTTCTTTTCAATCCAGTCAATTACTGGTATGAGGGCAAAATAGGCCCAAATAAATTGGTCACTCTGATAGGGACTAAACCAGCCTAAGTCTATCCCAATTAATAGAAATATGCTGACTAATAGAGCTGCGACAACTACATAATAAACCACTTTATACTTGTTCATCACTCGTCCTCCTCCAAGCGAAATACCGATTCGACTGTTTCGTTGAAAATCTGAGATATTTTCAAGGCAATCACAACGGACGGGGTGTATTCGTCCCGTTCTAATAGGCTGATAGTCTGTCTGGAAACCTCTGCTAGCTTGGCTAGGTCGGTTTGATTGAGGCCATCGCGAGCCCGCAGCTCTTTTAGACGATTTTTTAGTTGCATGTTACACACCTACTTTCCTTCAAATTCAACGGTTTGGATATCCTCAATGCGTTGTAGTTTGAATTTTTCTTTCCCCTCTTTATCAACACTACGTAGTTTGACCCATTCCTCATCAACATCCACAACTTCCCATAAAGATGTTCCAAACACTTGTCCAACGATTGTTGGATTTTTCCCAATTAATTCTTGCAATAATCTTGACATTTCTATATTTCCTTTCTCTTTTCGCTCAAGCTTTTTGATTTTATTCTCTAGTTTCTTGATTTTTTTAGAATTATTAGAATAAAAGAAAATCATAAATAGTATAAATACTACCCACATCATAGCTCCTTTCTGCTTTCTATTTCTTAACTTGCTTACATTGTAACACATCTTTTTCTTTTTGACAAGCATATTTGTCAAAAAGTTTATGATTTTTGTCATTTTGCAAAAGAAAAAGGTCAGGAGTAGGTTCCTGACCAGTTTTTCTACTATTAAAATCCTAATTTTTCAAAGATTTCTGAGAAGTTTTGACTGATTGTCTCAAGTGACACTTGCACTTCTTCTCGGGTTTGGTTGTTCTTAACCGTTACTTGTCCGCTTTCGACTTCGCTCTCTCCTAGGGTGATGAGGGTCTTAGCCGCAAAGACATCGGCTGACTTGAACTGAGCTTTGAGCTTACGGTTGAGGTAATCACGCTCTGCTTTGAAACCTTGTTGGCGAAGGGCTTGTACCAACTCCAAGGCCTTGACATTTGCCCCTTCTCCCAAGACTGTGATATAGACATCTAGGGCGTTTTCGATAGGGAGGGCCACACCTTGCTTTTCAAGAATGAGAAGCAGACGCTCTACACCAAGTCCAAAACCAAAGCCAGCAGTCTCAGGGCCACCAAAGTAGGCAACCAAACCATCGTAACGACCACCCGCACAGACTGTCAAGTCATTGCCCTCAATCTCTGTGATAAACTCGAAAATGGTGTGGTTGTAGTAGTCCAGACCACGCACCATATTGGTATCGATGATATAGTCTACTCCAAGATTTTCCAACATCTGACGCACAGCATCAAAGTGTGCTTGGCTTTCTTCATCAAGGAAATCCAAGATAGACGGTGCATTCTCTACAGCCACCTTGTCTTCTTTTTCCTTAGAGTCCAAGACACGAAGAGGATTTTCCTCCAAACGACGTTGGCTATCCTTAGACAAGGTCTCCTTGAGCGGTGTCAAATAGTCAATCAAGGCTTGACGGTAGGCCGCACGACTCTCAGGATTCCCAAGAGTGTTAAGATGTAATTTGACACCTTGGATACCGATTTCTTTCAAGAAATGGGCCGCCATCGCGATTGTTTCCACATCGGTAGCTGGATTGCTAGATCCAAAACACTCAACACCAATCTGGTGGAACTGGCGCAAACGCCCTGCCTGTGGACGCTCATAACGGAACATAGGGCCCATGTAGTAGAACTTACTTGGCTTTTGCACTTCTGGAGCGAAAAGTTTATTTTCCACATAGGAACGGACAACTGGCGCTGTTCCTTCTGGACGGAGGGTAATATGACGGTCACCCTTGTCATAGAAATCGTACATTTCCTTGGTTACGATATCCGTTGTGTCTCCGACAGAGCGACTGATAACCTCGTAGTGCTCAAAAATAGGCGTGCGCACTTCTGCGTAGTTATAGCGCTTGAAAATTTCACGGGCAAAGCCCTCAACGTACTGCCACTTGGCAGATTCAGCAGGTAAAATATCCTGCGTTCCTTTTGGTTTTTGTAATTTCATAGGGAATCCTCTTTAAACTTAATAGTCTTATTTTACCATAAATAGAGGGATTAAGACAGTATGAAAAAAATTAGGATTTAGATATCATTTTTGAGATTAATAACTGTCAAAAGAATAGCTAGCAAGGAAAGACCAACAAATAGCATCCAAGTCAACTGTATATTCCATACAGCTACAAGTGAAAAACAGGCTGTTCCCACAGGTATGGATAAGGTAAACAAGAGACCTAAAAAATTACTGGTACGAGCTAGAACATCTGGAGCTAGATTTTTCATGAGCAGGGCACTAATCTTTGGTGAAACTTTACCAGACACATACAGAGTTAAAAAGAGAAATAGCAAACCAAGCACGACTTGATTGAATACGTTAGCCAGACCAATTAGACTGAGTCCTATGGTCGCCCACATCATCAATCTAGGCAAGGACTGCTTCCCAAAATAATCATTGCCCGTAAGGCTACTGATGATGACTGCTACTAAAGAACAGACTTGACTGATAAATAGTGCCTCTGTGTAAGAAAAGTCCAAAAGAGAATGGCTCAAAAAGAAGATATTGTAGATGCCTCCTAAGGAACCACCCAAGGCATTGATAAGTAAGACAGCAAAGATCATGAATCCAAAGTTTTT
The DNA here is from genome assembly GCF_049737915.1 of Streptococcus sp. CL6.35. GTDB lineage: Bacteria > Bacillota > Bacilli > Lactobacillales > Streptococcaceae > Streptococcus. The sequence continues at coordinate 51,751 of NZ_JBKOTU010000007.1, forward strand.
CTGTCCACCTTTAAGAAAAACGAGACGTAAATTCCGATAAATCGTTAGGAACTGGTCTTTGATAGAAAGCTTCTCATTTTTTAGTGATTCACCATCAGGAGATGAAATTGACAGGCTCAATTTGCTTTTTCCTAAAAAGAGGATGACGGCTGATACTAGGAAGAAACAGGCATTGATTCCCGCAACGAGGGAAAAATTGTTGACCGATAGACCTAAGAGCCAGACTCCAAAAGCTTGACCACCAATAGCTGAAATATAGGTGATGAACTGGGAAAAAGAGTAAGCCTCCATCAAATCATCTTCAGCTACTTTTTCCTTAATGAGAGGCATGCGCAAACCACCAGCAAAATCACTGATAACATCACTAATGACATTGATTAAGCACAGGCTAGAAAAGGCAAAGAGACTAGCTTGCTGAACAACTAGGGCTGCTAGAAAAAATAAAACCGCCTGAAATAAACCGCTATAGACCATCCATTTGACCTTGTCTCTCGTGTAATCTGCCCGAATCCCTACAAAAACTGTAAAGAGAGTCGGAATAATCATGACAATATTCGCCATAGCAACAGCAAAAGATGCTTGTGGCAGAGTCGATGCATAGACGATAAAGACCAGATTGAAAATCGAAGCACCAAAAGCATTGAAGAAGCGTGACAAAGTCAAGAGACGATAAGCTTGATTTCTGAACAATAGTTTCATAGGTAATCTCCCTTCTTGTTCAAATACTCAATGAAAATCAAAGAGCAAACTAGGAAGCTAGCCGAAGGCTGTACTTGAGTACGGCAAGGTGAAGCTGACGTGGTTTGAATTTGATTTTCGAAGAGTATAAGTTTTATGTGAAGTATGACTATAGTATAGCACTTAGAAATTTTAGAGGAAAAACTTTTGAATATATGCAACAAAAAAATAAGTAAAAAGAGACGATAGAATTTCTCCAGTGACACGAGAGAGGTCAACAATTCTATCGCTTAAAATTTCAAATGATTTTCTTAGTTTGCAGATATTCAACAATCGGTCGTATTTCTATAGTAATCGGCAGATTTATTACAGCCAAGCATCTCAAAAATACGGACAGCATCTTCCATCTTTTTCTGACCTTCCTTGACTCTACCTTGCTTGCTATCAAGGAGACCTTCAGCCCACAAATAGACAATTCGGAAATAGGTTTCATTTTCATTGTAGAAATGCTCTTCGATAACACGTTTAAAATAAGAGGCATTGGTAAATTCTTTACACTCAATGCTAGCTAAAAAGCCGTTCAATAGTATAGTGTGAAAAAGATTTCGATTGCCAGACACTTCCATTAGAAAATCAGATTTACGTACCATTTCTCTAACATACCTAGTGAAAAGAGAAACAGATAGAAATGGTGAACTGACTGAAAATAAATTGAGTTCATAGATTCCCCAGATCTCGGTAGAAAACAAATAATCATGAAGGACTTTCCCCTCCTCTGCCGTTAACTCTACCCTTTCGTCCATGCTCTTCATATAAGACTTGATCATAATGGCATTTAGAATATGTTTCTGTTTATTTTGAGAATGGGCATGCTTTTGATACTCCCTGCGATACAAGTCCTCAAGCGGAGCTATATTCTTTGGATCCAAGACATCTATGATTTCTTTTCTCAACTCAGAATCTGTATCATACTGAAAACCTCTCGCCAGAAAGAGGATTTCCTCTACACTGGCAGATATATTTTCTAGGGCAAATAGAAACTTTTCCACCGAAAGCTCACTCTGACCAGTTTCAAAGCGGGACAACATAGACGGCGAAAATTGTCCCCCAGTTGCTTGTCTCAGCGAGATATTTCTTGACTCTCGTAATCGTCTAAAGACTTTTCCAATCTGCTCCATAGACTTCCCCTTGATTCCGTATTTTCTTCATTTTATCATATTTTTCAGAAAATTCATCAAAAACTTGCCAAATTGTCAGAATTATGAGAAAATAGAGGATATTTATCACGTGGAGGGACTGTAATGAGAGACGATATCAAAATTAATGACCGCGCTTTGGCCTTGCAAGACCAAATTATCGAAAAACTAGAGAAGGTTTTTGATACAGATGTGGAATTGGATGTTTACAATCTAGGACTGATTTATGAAATCAATCTGGATGAAACGGGTCTCTGCAAGATTGTCATGACCTTCACCGATACTGCCTGCGATTGTGCCGAAAGCCTGCCTATCGAAATCGTGGCAGGTCTCAAACAAATCGAGGGTATCGAAGATGTCAAGGTTGAAGTTACCTGGTCGCCTGCTTGGAAAATCACACGAATCAGTCGCTACGGCCGTATTGCCCTTGGACTGCCACCTCGTTAAGCAGGCAAATCACTTTTGAAGATGAAAATAAGCAAGCCGAAGTTGGCTTGCTTTTTGGTACTCAATAAAAATCAAAGAGCAAACTAGGAAACTAGACGCAGGTTGCTCAAAACAGTGTTTTGAGGTTGTAGATAGAACTGACGAAGTCAGTAACCATACCTACGGTAAGGTGACGTTGACGTGGTTTGAAGAGATTTTCGAAGAGTATGAGTTTATTTTTTACCTGACTTGTCCATATTCCAGAAGTCTGTCACAGCTCCACGAGAAGCAGATGATACGATGTGAGCGTATTTACCGAGGACACCACGGCTGTAAAGTGGTGGCAAGGTTGTTTCTGCCTTCCGTTTTTCAAGTTCTTCTTCGGATACGGCCATGGAAATTTCTTTGGTATCTTGGTCAACCGTAACGATATCACCTGTACGAAGGTAAGCGATTGGTCCACCATCCTGAGCTTCAGGAGCGATATGTCCAACAACCAGACCATAAGTACCACCAGAGAAACGGCCGTCTGTCAAGAGGGCAACCTTGTCTCCTTGACCTTTACCAACAATCATGGATGAAAGTGACAGCATCTCAGGCATACCAGGACCACCCTTAGGTCCAACGAAACGAACAACGACTACATCGCCATCAACGATTTCATCTGTCAGAACTGCCTGAATCGCATCTTCTTCTGAGTCAAAGACCTTAGCTGGACCAACGTGACGACGCACTTTAACACCTGATACTTTAGCAACCGCACCATCAGGGGCAAGGTTCCCGTTCAAGATGATAAGCGGACCGTCTGCACGTTTTGGATTTTCAAGTGGCATGATAACTTTTTGACCTGGTGTAAGGTCTGCAAAGTCAGCCAAGTTTTCAGCTACAGTCTTACCAGTACATGTAATGCGGTCTCCATGAAGGAAACCATTTGCCAAGAGGTATCTCATAACCGCAGGCACACCACCGACTTCATAGAGGTCTTGGAAGACATACTGACCAGATGGTTTCAAGTCGGCCAAGTGAGGCACACGCTCTTGGATCGTATTGAAGTCCTCAAGTGACAAGTCAACATTGGCAGCATGGGCAATGGCAAGCAAGTGAAGAGTGGCATTTGTAGAACCACCGAGAGCCATAGTTACAGTGATGGCATCTTCAAAGGCTTCACGAGTCAAGATGTCTGATGGTTTGAGACCGAGCTCCAACATCTTAACAACAGCACGTCCTGCTGCTTCAATGTCTTCTTTCTTGTCAGCTGATTCAGCTGGGTGAGATGAAGAGCCTGGCAAACTCATACCTAGAACTTCAATAGCAGTCGCCATGGTATTAGCAGTATACATACCACCACAGCCACCAGGTCCAGGGCAGGCATTACATTCGAGACGTTTTACGTCCTCAGCCGTCATATCACCGTGGTTCCATTTTCCGATACCCTCAAAAACAGAAACCAAGTCGATGTCTTTGCCATCAAGATTTCCCGGTGCAATAGTTCCACCATAGGCGAAAATAGCTGGGATATCCATATTAGCAATAGCAATCATAGAACCAGGCATGTTCTTGTCACAGCCACCGATAGCGACAAAGGCATCGACGTTGTGACCACCCATCGCCGCCTCGATAGAGTCCGCGATGATATCACGAGATGTCAAAGAGAAACGCATACCAGGCGTTCCCATAGCAATCCCGTCCGCTACAGTGATAGTCCCAAACTGCACAGGCCAAGCACCTGCTGATTTGACACCCTCTTTAGCCAATTTCCCGAAATCATGCAAGTGAATGTTACATGGTGTATTTTCCGCCCAGGTCGAAATAACCCCTACAATCGGTGTTTCAAAGTCCTTATCTGTCATACCAGTCGCACGAAGCATGGCACGGTTTGGTGATTTTACCATGCTGTCATAAATGCTACTGCGGTGACGTTTATCTAATTCAGTCATCTTATCCCTCCCATTTCAGTTTTTACTATTATAGCACATTTTAAAGGCAATGAACAGAAGAAAATTCTTGAATTTTCAGAAAATTCTATACACATATAAACATTTTAAATTAAAAACAACAAAGCGGATCAGGGCACTTTCTGATTACCAGAATATGCTTTTAATCCGCTTGCTTTAAATAACGTAATGTAATTTTTACAGAAGTTCTTTCAGATAAGTGTATTTAACATCTATCTTGCATTATAAAACTCTAGAACTTTCTCTTTTATATTCGATTCACTCAAACCATATTCATTAAGAAGATAATCCATTTTCCCTACTTGACCGAATCTTTCTTGAACACCCATCCGATGAATTTTTGTTATTCCATCATCAGAGAATAATTCACATAAAGCACTGCCAATTCCACCTATCTGATTGTGGTTTTCTACAGTAAATATAGTTTTTCCACTTAACATTGTTTTTATCTGTTCTGGTATCGGTTTGATTCTAAATAAATCTATCACACCTACTGAATAACCTAATTTAAACAGTTCATCCGCAACTCGAATACTTGGAGCAACCATTATGCCAGAAGCAACTATTACAACATCTTCACCGTGTCTTAACTCAATGTAGCCTTTAGAAAAATCTTCTCCACCTTGATATACAGCCTCTGGAGCTTTTCTAATTGTTCGAATATATTTTAGTCCTTTTAAGTCTAATGTCTGGTTCAAGATTTCACGAAATTGGATATCATCAGTTGCTTCGAAAATGATTGATTTAGGAATTAAACGTAACAATCCAATTTCTTCAAATGGCATATGTGTCCCACCATTCATTTCTGCAGTTACTCCTGCATCTGATCCAATCACAGTGGCATCCAATTGTGCGTATCCAAGAGAAATAAATAATTGATCAAATACTCTTCGTGAAGCAAAAGGGCCAAATGTATGAAGATAAGGTCTAAACCCCTGAATAGATAAACCTGCTGCAAGCCCGACCATTTCTGCTTCCATGATTCCAACATTCACATAACGGTCTCTAAAGTCCTTTTCAAGATTATTAGTAGCCATAGAACTTGACAAATCTGCTTCTAAAACTACTATATCAGAATAACTTTGGTTAGCCTCTAGAAGGAAATCTCTATACACATGTCGTAATTCTTTCGTACTTCTCATCATTCTGTTTCCTCCAATTCCTGACTTAATCTTTCTACAACTGAAGTTAACATTTGTCTCTCCTCTGCAGTAGGGCGAAGATGATGATTAGATTTCATTTCTTCCAGCTCTCGAACCCCTTGACCTTTAATAGTATCTAATACAATACACTTAGGGGATAAATTATTTGACTGTTTTAATTGAACAATCCCTTCATAAATTTCTCTAATATCTGAACCATTGACCCTAATGGATTCAAATCCAAATGCTGAGAATTTTTCTACAAAATCACCTGGATTACAAATATCTTTTGTAAAACCATCTAATTGTTTTTTGTTATCGTCTACAAATACAATTAAATTGGATAACTGTTGATGAGACGCAAACTGTATAGCCTCCCAACATTGTCCCTCATTTAACTCACCATCTCCAACAATAGCATAAGTATAAAAGGGACTTTTTCTTATTCTCTGACCATATGCAAGTCCGGTTGCAACACTAATTCCCTGTCCTAAAGAGCCAGTTGTCATATCTATGCCCGGCGTTAGATTTCTATCAGGATGAGACGGTAATTTGGTTCCATTTGTATTTAAAGAATATAAGAATTCTTTGTCAAAGAAACCATTCAAATAGAGTGTGCTGTATAAAGCCGGTCCAGCATGTCCCTTGGATAAAACAAAATAATCTCTATCTCGTGACGCAAATATTTCTGGAGTCATCGGCATTATTTCACCATAAAGCACTGCTAAAACTTCTACTATAGACAGACTCCCTCCATAATGGCCGAATCCAAGATGATTCAATGTTCTAAGAGTATTTAATCGGATTTTTGTTGCAAATTTTCTTAACTCATCTTCTCTATTTTCACTTAAAATCATCCCTTATTCCTCCTTTGCAGATGGCTTTTTAATAAAGGATACTCCAAACATAACTGCTAGAATAAGAACAAGACCAATAACAATGCCTGCTTGTGAGCCAAATTGATTCAACATTCCTAAAATAATTCCTGATAGACCAAAATCTGCATCTGAGAAAGTTGACCCTTGGAAACCAAGTCCTCCCAAAACTGGCATTAAAAAGACTGGAAGAAAACTAATTAAAATACCTTGTAAAAATGCTCCAATAGTAGCTCCACGAACACCACCAGATGCATTCCCAATGACACCTGCAGTCGCTCCACAGAAGAAATGAGGCACAACACCTGGTAAAATAACAACCGTTCCTGAAGCAATCATAATTGCCATACTTACTAAACCACCAACAAAACTAGAGATAAATCCAATTAGAACTGCATTGGGTGCATAAGTATAAACAATCGGACAATCCAAAGCAGGTTTTGAATTAGGTACAAGACGCTCTGAAATACCTTTAAAGGCTGGAACAATTTCACCCAAAATAAGGCGAACACCTGCTAAAATAACAAATACACCTGCTGCAAATTGACCTGCTAATTGTAAAGCATAAACTAGACCACTTGTACCATTACTGATTTCTTTTTCTATATATTCTGACCCTGCAAAGATAGCTACAATAATGTAAATAACTGCCATAGATAAAGTAATACTAACAGTACTATCACGTAAAAAAGCTAAACTCTTTGGGAATTTAATGTCCTCTGTTGATTTTGATTTGTCACCGATAAGGCTACCAGTGAAACCACTCAACCAATATCCCAAAGAACTGAAATGACCTAAAGCCACCTTGTCATTTCCAGTTAATTGAACCATATATTTTTGTACAAATGCTGGAGAAATACTCATAATAATACCGAGTGCTAATCCTCCTAGTAAGATAAGAGGCAAACTAGTAAAGCCAGCAACTGATAAAATGACCGCAATCATACACGCCATATATAGAGTGTGGTGCCCTGTTAAAAAGATATATTTGAATCGAGTAAAACGAGCGATTAAGATATTGAACACCATACCTGCAAACATAATCATTGCAGTAGCTGAGCCATATGTTGTTAAAGCTACAGCTACAATTGCTTCATTATTTGGTACAACTCCAGATAAATGAAAAGCATGCTCAAACATGGTACCAAATGGATTTAAAGAATTTTGCACAATTCCTGCACCACCAGATACAACTAAGAAACCAACAAAGGTCTTAATTCCGCCTTTAATAATGTCAGGTAATTTCTTCTTCTGAAGAACTAATCCTAAGATTGCAATTAAAGCTACTAAAATAGCTGGTGTACTAACAATATCCAATATGAACTTCATCATGACGCTAGCCTCCTATATAAGTTCTTTTTCTTCACAAATTTTAGTAATTAATTCTCGTAGCTCGTCCATATCAATAATACTATTTAAGATACGAACATCTCCAAGATGACTAGCTGAATCAGCTAGATCACGACCAACAATCCAAATATCAGCTGCATTTGGATCTGCTCCACCTAAATCATAGTGTTCAACTTCTACATCTGAAACATTCAAATCACTCAATACAGATTCAATATTCATCTGTACCATAAAACTTGAACCTAATCCTGAACCACAAGCTGTACCAATTTTTAACATTATCTAATCCTCCTGTTTAATTATCATTTCAATGTCATCATAGTTTTTTGATGATATTAAAGTTTGAACATGATTTTTATCTCTTAAAATTGTTGTTAAATGTGACAAAGCCTTTAAATGACTCTCATTATCAATGGCTGCAATACAAATCAACAATCTTACCTCTTGTTCTGGATTATCCAATAAATAAATCGGTTCTTCCAAAACTAACATTGACATTCCTATTTCATTCACACCTTCATCTGGCCGAGCGTGAGGAATTGCTACTCCCTTCCCTAAATTAATAAAAGGCCCAAACTCTTCTACTTTTTGAATCATTGCCTCAGGGTAGTTCTCAGTTATCTTATGTTGATCCAAAAGCGGTTTAGCTGCTAAACGAATTGCCTCCTTCCATCCTAATTTTTCCGAACTAACCTGATAAGTTTCTTTTGTAATTAATTCTTCTAACAATGGTAACACTTCCTTTCTGTTCATTTCTTGATAGAGATACCTCTTTAATGCTAATTTTAACTCTAATTCTTGTGTGATTACACTATATCGTCTTACTATGCTAATTATCTGATTAAGCTCAATATCTCGATAACCTGTATCTGGGAAATCTTTTGATACCAATTCAACTAACTGTGTTGTTTGTTCTTCCGTCATCATAACAGAAACTAGATAATTTGGCTTCTCTGTATCCACCTTTATAGTAGAAAAAACCATATCATAGTCACTACTAGTTTTCGCATATAAATCATCAATCTTTGAGGTTCCTATAAACTCAATTTGAGGGAATAATGCTAATAGATTCTCTTTTATCATCAATGAAGAACTAATTCCATTAGGACAGATAATTGCTGCTTTATAACATTTTTGAGGCAAATTGTCTGCTTTCTTTAAATATCCTCCAAAATGGATAACAAAATATGCTGTTTCACTATCAGGTATGGGCTTGTCAATAGCGTCCATCAAGGGAGTCAAAGAATCTTTTACTAGTTCAAATAAATCAGGATAATGTTCTTTAACATGCAACACATATTCATTTGAGCTAGGTAAGCCGAACTTTAATCTATAGTAAGCCGGTATAAGGTGGCGGCGAAGATTTTCTCTCAATACTTCTCTTTGTTTAAAATGTAACAAAGAAATATCTTCCATTCTACTTATAATAGCCTCTGTTAATTGATTAAAGTAAACCGGAGCAACATCTACTTCACCTTCAAAGCAACTTGATAATAAAACTGTGACATAGCGATAATCATCCTCTGAAAATACCGTATCTATAATTCCCAAATCAACTACTGTATCTAATAAAATAGTCGTTATATCTTGAATAATAGGAGATACTAATGTCTCTGAAAGACATACTCTTTCAACATCCCTTTGATACCTACATATAATGAATACTAAACCGAAAAGGCAAACTTTTAATTGATTAACAATAGGTACTATCTGTAGCTTTTCATAATAATCTTTAACTACCTGATCAATCAAATCATAAGTTAATGAATACCCCCAACTGGATAAAACATAATCCAACCCCCAAATCCCTATGGAGGATTCCAGCAACTCACTAACCATTTGAAAAGCTAAACGGTGCTTATTCCACTCTGAGCCGTGTAAAGTATAACCTTTTGCTCTACTGTACCCTAGCTCCAAATCATTATCTAACATAATCTTTCTTAATGATTGAATATCAGATAAGGTTGTATTCTTACTTACTTTCAAAAAGTCTTGGTAATGATTATTCGATATAAAATCTAATCGGCAAAAAGTGTAAAGATAGATTAATGCTAAGCGAGTCGACTTTGGTAAAACCAATTCATCCGACTTAATAATATCTGTCAAAGACTGCTTCGTACGATTTGATAAACTATAGCGACCTTGTTTTTTATCCAGCACTATCCCTTTATTAGCTAGATAAGGCACTAAATAATCTATTCCTTCTTTGACTTCCTTTATAGGTAAGCTCACCTTAACAGATAATTCATATAATGATAGCTCACAATGATCCATCAAAGTCATCAAAATAACTAGTGCTCTATAATCAAACATTTCTCTTCCTTTCTAACTACAATTATAGTGTAAAAGTTATAAGAATAAAAGAGTATTTCAGCACAATATAATCTCACTTCCTATAAGTAATTATTGGGCTGAAACTTTTTAGTGATTATTTGTCAACTTTCTATTAATTTTTAAAAACAAAATGATATCATTTAGATATCAAATAACAGAGGTCATTCTTATGACTGAAAAACTAATCAATTCATAACCAAATGGTGTATTAGCATTGATTCTCATTGAGTTGACAATCGTACTTGGTATCTTTATATTTAAAATGGGTGTTGGTTCGGAAAACATTTTTGGAATTATTATCGGACCTTTACTAATCGTAATTGCAACGCTAACTCATGCTGGTTTAAAAGTTGTCAAACCTCAGGAGGCTATGGTTCTGACACTCTTTGGTAACTATACAGGTACCATCAAAGAACCTGGCTTTTACTTTGTCAATCCCTTCAGCGTAGCAGTCAACCCTGCAAACCACACTCGACTTGGACAAAGTGGTGATGTTAGCACAAAATCTCCTTTTTTAGGAGCTAAATCATCAAATGACAATGACTGCTTAGGAAATCCTTGAAGCACGTATCACTTACCTAGCTTATGCTACAGAAATTACTACCATTATTGATGCCCGTAAGATGATTGTAGATGGTGCTGTAGGAATGGTTGAAATGGCACTAGAACGGCTCAATGAAGGGGAATTGGTAGAGCTTGACGAAGAACGAAAAGCTGCTATGGTTTCAAATCTACTAGTCGTCCTCTGTGGTAATCATGATGCACAACCAATTGTCAACACAGGAAGTCTTTACTAAAGATGGTTGAAGCTAAAAAAAGCAGATCCCCCTTCGACTCTCAACAAAGTTATACGCTGCACTCGCATCATGGGCAGAAGATGACTTTCGTTCAGTCAATGGGCAAATCGAATATCTCCTTACAGAATGTGTCAAACAACAGAAGAAAGACGGAAAATACGTATCAGAAACCATTGACGAACCATTTGAGATTGATATTTAACACCTTCTCCTGTCTGCTAGGTCTGACAGGAGAATTTTTTCATCTTTTTTTGTCAAGTAACTTTACTTTACAAAAAAAATGTGTTATCCTAGTATGGTTGATGAAAATCAGTAGATTGAATCGAATATAAATACCTAAAGGAGAAATCAAAATGGCAGTACCTGCACGTCGCACTTCAAAAGCGAAGAAAAACAAACGTCGTACACACTACAAAGTAACAGCTCCATCTGTAAACTTTGACGAAACTACTGGAGATTACTCACGTTCTCACCGTGTATCACTTAAAGGATACTACAAAGGACGTAAAATCGCTAAAGCTGCATCAGCTGAATAATAGAAGGGAGATACCATGCGCGTAAATATTACACTTGAACACAAAGAATCTGGTGAACGCTTGTACCTTACTTCTAAAAACAAACGTAACACTCCAGACCGTCTTCAATTGAAGAAATACTCACCAAAACTTCGCAAACACGTTGTGTTTACAGAAGTTAAGTAAGCATTCAATACGAATCAATACAGAAGAAAAACGCTTAATCAGCGTTTTTTTCTTTTGTTAATTTCAGTTGTTAATTTCAGTACATTGCAACAAAAATCAACCGAATGACTACATTTTTGACTATATTTTTTGTGAAATAAATTAGAGGTTCGAATATATAGAAAAATCCAAAATCCCTTGCAAGCTATACTTACAAGGGACTTGTGTGTTATTCTTGTACTTCTTTCTGAGCGGCCTTGCCTTGGTCTAGAAGGGCTTGGACGATTTTCTCATCGCGTAGTTTGACAGAATCGTTGATCATTTCTGCGGACTTGACGATGGTTGTTTCTAGTTGGGCACGTTTCTGGCGTCCCAATTCAATTGCTGCGACGATACCTTGATTTTGAGCGACCAGACTTTCAGCCAGTTTGGTAACCGATTCGACAGCGACTGTCGGGTTTTGGGCAATTCGTTCCATCTGCGGAATCACTTCCTTGCTGGTTTCAGCTAGCATCTGAAGGGCAGCATTATTGGCATTGACAATGGCATCTGCCACGACACCTGATTTCATTGATTGTTGCAAAATACCAAGTTGGGCAATAGAAAGCTTCATTGTCGGAATCGTATTGCGACGAAGCATGCCCAATTTTTGGCGCATATCAGATGACACCTTCACAAGATTGCGCATCTGAGGTGTTGTTGCCCAGGCAACATAGAGACGGCTGACATACTCAGTGTGCTGTTGTTCAAGGGTATTGACCACTTCAGCCATGCGGGCCAATTCTTGTGACTTGGTTTGGTATTCTACCGTACTTGTATCGAGTTGGTCAGCTTGGGCCTTCAGTTCGGCAGCGCGTTTGCCAGCTTCTGTTTGGCTGGCTTCGATAAAGGAAATCACTCCCACTAGATTTTCAATGGATTTGGTATTGTCCTCAATCAACATCTCAGCTGAGACGATATTTCGAGCTAGCACATCTTCTTGCTTGACCACTGCGGCAGCCATACCATCGAGCTTTTGCTCCACTGTTTTTGAGTCAAAGTAAAATTCTTGTAAGGTATTCTTGCTCTTGTTAAACAATCGTTGCAAAAAGTTTGGCTTTTCTTCTAACTCAGCAATTTCAGCGTTCTTGTATTTAACTACAAAGCCTTGCAACTCACGGTTGGTATTTTTAAGTAGATCATCCACTTGGGGAATCTGCAATTTCTTTTGTTCTGACAAGATACGATTGACCGTATTATTCACACCTTCTACAGCAGATTGTCCAAAATCCAAAAGAGCATTTTGATTTGTGACAAATTGGTCTACTAACTGGGGCACGTGCGCCTTGATTCCTTCTTGCTGCTCAGGGCTCAACTTTTCAAGGAAGGTCAAGGTCTTGTCCGAGCCAGTATTGGTCTCGATGATTTGGGTTGTTTTATCCACCTTAGCTACCGTATTATTGGCAATCTGGTCAATATCAAAATTAAATTCTGTCATGGTTACTCCTTTGTTTCTAACCTATTCTTTACGATCTTTTTCTAGGATACGCAAACTGATATCAAAATCACGCATATCTGTTTCATTGAATTCTCTCAAGACTTGGTCCAGTTCAAGGTCAAATTGTTCGATGGCTACTTTAGCTTGCTCTAAGCGTTCTTCTGCCCGATTATAGTTTTTAGGATTGGCCTTAATCTTCAAATAGCCTTCTAAAATCGTTTGGAATTTCTCCATCTTCAAACTATGAATGGCCGTCAATTCTTCCTTATCCCCCTCGGCAGAGGTAGCAATCTTGTCTAAAATAGCCTGATGGTCAATAGCAATATTGGCCAAGGTCTGGGACAATTCTGGAGCTAATTCCTCTGGCTCCGCATTTTCAAGATCTACCTGACTTTCTCTATCCAAACGTTCTAGCTGAACATCGATGTTTGCCCTTACTGTACGAACCTTTTTGTCAATACGGTTGTAGACATCAGCATCGATATAGGACTTGAGACGATCCGCCTCCTGATGGATTTCCCGCAGTTCGATTAATACTTGATTGGCCAGACTCTTATAGGACTCTGAGCCTTTTTCTACCAAGACTCCCTCTAACTGCTGAATATCTTTGTCCACCTGGCGAATCCTAGCTTTTAAAAGCTCAATCCGATCATCGAGCGAACGATCCTGCAAAAGAGGATAGCGCCAACGTTTATAGAGGCGATAACCACCATAGCCTAGTAGGACACAAGCCGCAAGTGGAAGAGCATATTGGACCAACAAGCCCAGTAAGAACAAGAAGCCCCAAAAATAGAGACAACCTTTCCAAAAACCATTACCTGATTTCATAAACATTCCTTATTTTCAATTTATAAGTCCATTTTAGCACAAAAGAGCAAAATGAGGGCGGAAATCCCCTAGAAAAGAGTTGATTTCTTTGCTGTAGAATGGAACTTGGTAGCGCGTGTGCTAATTTCAGTGAAGCGGACTCAAACCACAAACACACTCTGAGGAATATCAAAACAAAAGCTTGAAATATCGGGGGAGTTGTGTTAGAATGAACTTACAATGTGAGTAAAGTTACAGCATATGTAACTAAAAAAGCCCCACCGTGCCATCGATGGGGTTTTTTGCTACCCTCTTAAAGGGTTAACCATTACTTTTTACGTTTCTTAAGCCATAACTTGAAAAGCTCAGATAACACGTTAATAAGTAACGGAGCTAGAAACACTGTGAGTAAAGTTTCTAACATATGTAACACCTCCCTTCCTTAAAGTGAGGGGGCCAAAATATTATACCATACCAGATTTATATCATCAATATCGCTTATAAATAACAAAAAACAACAAAAGCTTGAAATATCGGAGGGGTTGTGTTAGAATGAAAGCATAAAGGGAAAATAATGCTTCTAGCATATATAACTAAAAAACCCCACCGTGCCACCGATAGGGTTTTTTGCTACCCTCTAAAAGGGTTAGATGTTACTTGCTACGTCTCTTTATCCATAGCTTGAAAAGCTCAGATAGTACGTTAACAAGTAACGGAGCTAGAAAAAGGGAAAATAATTCTAGCATATATAACACCTCCCTTCCTTAAAGCGGGAGATCTAAAATATTATAGTATATCAGATTTATATCATCAACATCGCGTCATTCTTGGAATAGATAGACTTAGATACACAAATAACCTTACTAACAAATCTCTAAACGAACCCAGAAATCAACATTTTAAGACAAAGCAAAAAGCCCCTAGATTCATAGCTAAGGGCTGATTGACTTGCAAGGATAGGCAGGACTGTCGGGGCTCCTGCATTTCTCGACCCACTTATAAGTGGCGCGTTGGTGACAGATTCTCAACCTCTATCCTTCATATCTTCATTATAGCACTTTTTTCTCAACTTTCAATCTGTGCATCTGAATTTATTGTCTATCTTTTTCTCTAGTGTCCTTCAACCATATTGCACTTCCACCTCACTCATGATTTCCAGCAAAGTTTTCCCGTTAATCTATAAAGAAATTAACTCATCAAAAGATACCACTTTATATTCATTATCTCCAAGTACGACTACAATGTCATAAACAGAATTAGGAAAAATACCACATACTTGACCATTATAATCAAAAGAAGCGTCCCAACCATTGTCATACAATGCTTGTAAATCATCAAATATCGCCATAATATATCTTGATTCTCCTATATAAGATATTCCATAACTTATCCAAAGCCATACGAAAACTTATCTGGCAATTCTTTTCCTAACTTAATACTTTTAGTCAAAGTATCTTTGACAAATGAAGTAAATTGCCCTAAATCATCTCCAACATAGCTATATTCCAAAGTAGTTTTATCGACAGTTGCAATACCTCTACAACCTCCACTCACAATAGAATACTGCCTCTTAGAGGTTCCATCTTCTATTTTGTACATCGTAATAATTTGTTTATCAATCTTTATCATTTTTTATTTATTGTAAAATAAGGTACTGGAATTATTCTTGACTCTCAAAAATATAATTGCAACAAGGTATCGAAATCGTCTTCGAAAACATTTTGACTATTCTGTTTTATTTGCTCAATGATTTTATCCTTTTTATCTCTGTCCAAAGGGAGTGTTTCAAACGCTTCTTCTTTTACTAAAAATTCACCATTTTCTCCCTGGAATTCTTTTGTAATTTTTCTAATATGACTCTCGAAATCGATAGATTGAAGTTCTTCGTCGTTGATGTTATCTTCAATCGCATCTAGCAACAAACTGATTGAAATTTTAATCATCTTTAAATACCTTTATTTTCTATTAGCCCTATCTCTAAAAAGTCCAATATAAACGGATTGCTTATAATTTTCTGTCTGAAAAAAAATCTCTCCAAAAAGGATTTTCACTATCAAAAATTTCAACCTCTTCTTCAGTCATATTATAAGGATAGTCCTCAAATAAGTTGTAAATTTTTTTCTGATCAAAGCTCAATAGATGTTCTCCTATAGAATCTATTTTATCAATCCACCATATTTTTGACTCTTCAGTCTCTTTGTAAAAATCACTGTATCCTTCAAGAAAAGATTCTGCTGTAACGGAGTCACACATCCCATCTAGCAACTCTAAATCATCGCATTCATTCTCATTAAAATCTGTCATTATTCTGATTTTTCCTATCATTTCTTATATGTCTTTTATTAAAAAGACCAGATTCTTACTACAATTTCTAATTTATCCGTTAAGCTTCGCTATCCGATCTCCTAAATACCGCCTCTTTATTCATCAAGTCGTCCTCAGTGTAGTCAATCGCAAATGTATCTATTTCTAAGATCGATTTAGGTGGAGTTGAATGAATCATAGGGACACTACGTACCCTATACTCTTTTTTCCAATTCTCACAAACTGATTGATTTTCAAATCTGAAAAATCAGGATTCTCAACAGTAATAGAAACAAGACGATGCGCTATTTTATAAACATCAATTATCTTATTTTTCATGTTTAACTTATCCATAATTATTATTTTAATACTTGTGTTCTTGGTAATCAAAACCAATTTTAGATTTGATACTATCAAATAAATCTAAAATGGATTGGGGAGTGTCATTCTTAAATGATACAGAAGGTTTATCTTGGTCTGGATAAACTTGGTCAATCCACTCATGAATTTGATTATAAAAAATCAACAGCTCTTTGCTTGGTGGTATCATCATATCTAAAACGAAACCTCCTTTACTTTAACTTCATTATAAACTTTCCTATTCTAATATTCAATCAACAAGATACCATTACAATAGCTTTTTAGAAAATGGTAAGTATCCTTTGCTGTCTCTTTAATTCTCATGATTTGATTTCTTATACTCAATGAAAATCAAAGAGCAAACTAGGCAGCTAATCACAGGCTGTGCTTGAGTTCAGCCGGCAAGAAACTAGCACAGTCAAACGTGCTTTTTTTATTACCTAATAATACTACCATACCACATCTGGAATACACACTCAATTATTAGCAATCCCCCTCGGTTTGCAGTATAATGATGGAAAGGTGGATTGATACTCACGGTTCACCAAAAAGACTGGTTTGGCGAGTTTATGAAGGAGGGATTTATATGGATAGATCAAAAAAGACATGGGTAATTGACGGAGAAATATGGCTACATTGCCCTGTTTGCGGAACTGAAGTTATGGACTATGATATCTGTGACGTCTGTCGTTGGCAAAATACAGGTATTATAAATATAGACGGTGGCCCGAATAAGATAACTCTCGCCGAAGCCAAAGAAGCTTACGCAAGGAGAAAAATCGTAAAAATTGAAGAATTTGATACAGTGTTGTTAAAAAACGGTCAAACGGCGACAATTGTCGAAAAGTTAAGTGAAGATACTTTTATTGCTGACATAGGAGATTCCCCGAAAGACTGGGATAGCATTACAATTACAATCAATGATATTGAAAAAGTAGTGTATTGAAATAGCTAATATATTTGTATAGTGTTGGGAGTAACCTTAAATGAATAAGACTGGAAAAGAGAATTTAATTTTCATTGATGGTTGGGAGCATGTGCATTGCCCTGTATGTGGAACTTTAGTAGAAACTTATGATATTTGCGATGTTTGTCATTGGCAAAATACGGGAGCATTTAATATCGATGGCGGTCCTAATAAAATGACGCTTGCAGAAGCCAAAGAAGCTTACGCAAAAGGGATTCCAATAATATAACAGACTATAGTACCACGAAAGGAGAAACTGATGGAACTTATAGAATTTAATAACAAGGTTGTCAGAATCACCGATATTGATGGCCAAATATTTAAAGGTTTAGCTCTTTACGAAGACAAAGATGTCTATGATGAAGAACTTGATGGATTATCCGTTAATTCTGGAACCAGATGGATTAAACTCTTTGAAAATGAAATCAAGAAAGTTGAAATTACTGATAAAATCGACCAGTCAAAAAACCCTTAGATTCGTTTCTAAGGGCTTTTAATTAGGCCTAATATATGTTTTGCTTATACACCACTAAAATACCGTCACGATAGCTTTCAGCAAAGTCTAGCAGTATCTCAGCCTTAAGGCACTCATATTGAGCCTTATCGATGTCTAGCGTCTCGTATAATTGCCATAGCTTTAATCTCTCTCCAGTTCGCCTTGTAAAGAGATTGGCGAATATCTCACGTCCTACATCATACAATCACTTATCTTCGAGTCTAAGTCTAGTCTCTGAATTGCTTTATCAAAATTTTTAATGCTTTTTAGCTTCTCTTCTACTTCGTCAGTGGTCAAGCTGCTACTCCTTTATGATATAATTAGTTTAAAGAGAAGTGAGGTAGAAATGATAGTGTCGCTACACAACTTCATAGTATGAGATGACGGGACAGGCACACCGTCCACTACTCTTGAGCGCTTAGATTTTTCTAAGTGCTTTTTTTGCATTTTCTCGGCATTCGCTCTTGGTTCAAGTCCATTCTCCATACTATTTGGTAAGGAATTAAGAGACATTTTTATCTCTCCTATCTCCTTGTCATTATGCAAGCAATTAAGGCAAGTTATTGCTTTGCTTATCTGCTTATCATTTTGTAAACATCAAATTTAAAATGATAGACTTTTAAACTTCTCTTATTTCCTCAATACCCAAACAATAAAACACTATCAACTCGTTTAAACACACGTTTCAAACATGCTGGTGTACCTAATATTGGATTCCACGGTTTTAGACACACACACGCTAGTCTTTTGCTAAACTCTGGAATACCATATAAAGAATTACAACACCGTCTAGGTCATTCTACACTAGCTATGACTATGGACACTTACAGTCATCTCTCCAAAGAAAAAGCAAAAACAGCCGTCTCATTTTATGAGAAAGCTGTAAGTTCGTTATAAGTGATGACAAAAATGATGATAAACCCAGAAATCAACATTTTAAGATAAAGCAAAAAGCCCACTGTTGTAGGCTTTCTGTAAGATATTTCTTAAAATTAAAGCATTTTGTTATCTTGCAGTGATTAGGTACAAAAAAACAGGCATAAGCTTGCTATAAATCTAACTTGATTTTCTCCAAAACTATTAAATTCAAATAAGTTGAGAAAACATAAAGGGTAACAAAAAAGGACTTAAAATGATGAGTTCAGCAGGCAAGAAACTAGCACGGTCAAACGTGCTTTTTTGTCTATGTAAATAGGAAACTAATATAGAGTTTTCAAATTTTTAGAAAAAAGGGCTAGCATTGTTTTTCAGTGCTAGTCCTTTTCGTGTTTAACATCATCTAACAATTTTAAGATATTTACTGTTGGAATTTGAATAACATCAATACCGAACATCCCTGTCAATGAAGCAATATGAGCTCTTGCATAAGAATACAACATGCTTATCGCATTAGGAAGATACTTAACAAAGACATCCTCTTCTTCAGGAGTATTTTGAGTATCTTCAAAAATACCAACAAGTTTAATTTTTAAATACAGTGGATTTTTTTTCTCTAGATAATCTTCATCAAACAAAGTAACTTCAAGTTCTAACAATCCACAACCTTTATTCTCTCTACTAATTTTTGGAGTCGGAATTATAGAAATATCAACATTTTCAATATTGTCCAAATCTTCAAATTCGTTATTTATATGATAGATAAGTCTTTCAACTCTCACTCCCCTTAATTGTAAGTCACTACCATAAGTACTCATGCTGCAAACTCCATTCTAAAATTTGACGAGCAAATCTCTTTGTTGATTTTTTCTGCTCTCAAAGTCGGATGATATTTTGTAACTGTTTTATTTTCGTTTCCAACTTTTGAAATTAAATTTATACTATACGTCTGATATGATAGTTCCTCAAAATATTCTGACGGCAATTTTAAATTATCATAGGGTATAAATTCGCTTGTTTTGCTTCTTATTCCAGGAGTTGGCGAGTCTATTTCATAATCAAGTTGCAAAAAATCCAATAATTCAAATAAATCTTCTTCATTCTCAAACATAGTATCACCTCACTTTTTAGTTACACACTATGTAACTTTAACTCACAAATATTTATTATATTAGTGTCGACAATATTTAACTGTTTAGCAAGAGGAACAAACCTAGAAGCCCCTATTATGGGATTTCCTGTTGACTTCATTGTTCTACAAACTGCTTTGTATTTTTTATTTCTAAAAACAAATGCATCCAATAGCTTACAATGGAACGTATGCTCATCAATATTACTAATTAAAACACGTTTCCTTTTCAATTCTGTTATGAAATCTCTAGCGAACTCATCTAATTTTTTTAAACCATCGCTTTTGTCTAAGTCTAAAAGCTCACCTTGTTCAAATTCAAATTCGGTTTCAATAACTACTGGTTCAGTATCTTTGTCAGGACGATTCCCCTCCGCCCATCTTTTTGCCCGTTCAAAATCATCAACAAAGAAATACACTCCATTCCCTAGCCAATGATCATCTCTTTTATCAAAAGAAAATTTTTCTGTTTTTATAATACTTTCATAATTACTCAAACCTGTACCATGAAAAGCTAGCACATTCACTTCATCTCCCAACCAAACTGTAATACTCCTATCACTATTATATCATATATGTCAAGTACTATATGTTGTGATGATTATTATTTTTAGCACAAAATAATCCGTCTCATTTACTTGATTGTTAATATATTTCTATTTAAAAAGTTTAGCTTTTGATTCACTAAAATTCTTAAAGGGTTTAATCATTAAATAAATTTCATACTATTTTTCTCCATTTCATGCATTTGTACCGAATGAAGTACTAGATCACGATACTTCCAAGTCGATACCAGGTAATCTAGCAACTCTTTAGCTTCTACCTTGAAATCTAATAAGAGTAATAACCTAACCTTGTATTCATTCTTTAGTATCGATACACTATAAGACACTTCTCCCCAATGTTCAAAACCTAGCATTAGTTACTTCAATGCTTAAGTTCAATATTTAAAATACTCATTTTTCTTCTTCTACTTTATTATTCGCAAAAGGAAAAGAAAAAGCACTTAGATTTCTCTAGGTGCTGGAATAGGCGGGACGGGAATTCCCCGCTTTTCAGATACCCCAAGGGTGCGTAGTTCCCGATATTTCTCTACTTCTATTCTTTATCTATATTATACACCTTTTCTAGTCCTTTTCAACCACAAAAGCCCCCAGATTCGTTTCTAAGGGCTTTTAGTTTATCCGTGGTGATTTTAGTTATCTAGTGCGAAACAAAGCAAAATAGGGGGTGAATATGAAGCCTTAGCCTACTTATACACTTCTAACTCTCCGTTCTGGTGGATTCTCGCAAAGTTTAAAACAGCTATCTGTTTGTATCGGTGATAACTAGTGGAGCTAGTACCTGCCATTTCTACGCATTCGCTCATTGTTTTCTTTCTCATATAGCAATAATGGATAATAAAGTATTTTCTGGCTCGCTTGTTCTCTATGCTGTTAATGTCGTGGGCGAATATTTCCAACCCCTCACGGATTGCTTTTTCATGCTCACCGCTCAAATTCCACTGATCAGGTAAGACAAGTTTCCAAGTCTCTTCATCTATCCTAACTTGGTTTTCACTCCCTGCCATCCTCTGGAAACGTAGAAAGTAAGCCATCCGCTCTCTAACGTTCATCATCGTTTTAAAGTTATCCAGCTCCATTAGTTCGCTCCTTCCACCTTGCTCAAGTGTTCTATAGCTTCCTGCTTTACTCGATATACTGAGGTGGTAGATTTTCCTATTTCTTCAGCTACCTCCGAAGCTACAAGATTATTCAAGTAAAAAAATCTTAGAACAGAACGCTCAAGCGGATTGGCCAGCTTATCAATCAGCCTAGATATTTCCATTCTCTCCTCAGTAAGTCGCTCAATCCTCTGAAGCGTATCCTCTTTTAGTTTTAGAACACTTATAAGGTTATTCTCTGCTGTATTTCCCCTGCTTGTTTGTACTCTGCTATGGCTTAGTGTTGGCTTTTCGATAATACCACCTTCCAGGGCCTCCAATTCCAAATATAAGCCTTTGATTTCCTTGCTTATCCACTTAACGCCCTCTAGTTTTTCTTTTACCTGCTCTGGTGTCATGCCTCGGCCTCCTCTATGATATAATATTTTTATAGGATATATCACAAAGGAGTCAGCCCTGTGCTGGCTTTTTTTCGTATTCTAAGGCTATTCTTTTGGGTTCTCGTCTTTCCAGACGAATTCAGTCATTGCGGCCATAGCCTCTATAAATCCATCATCCTTAACTGGAGTTTCTTGATGGATTTTATTCTTAATCACACTTATTTCTGCTCGCAATTTCTCGTCCAACAACTCCAAATCACGAAAAGCGCTATTATTCATCCCATGCAAAGCAGAAAGAAAGGCATTGAAATTGCTAGGCTTCAGTCCACTTTCAATAATTTCAGATTTAGCTTTATTTTTTAGCCATTCATATTCATTAAAAGCCTGTTCTCTTGACCACAAAGCACGGTTTGAAAACTCTTTTAATAACTCTCTGTACCTTGTATTAACCTTATACTCTTTCAGCAACTTACTAGCCCTTGAATCTATCGTACTATCAGCCATCTTTTGGGCGTTGTATGCCTCTTTATATGCTTTTCTTTGAGATAGTCCAGCCACTAGTCCTTGGACAAATTTTTCTTGTCTTTGCGTTAACTTATCTGTCACATTAGTTCACCTCCTTAAGCGACAAAAAGGGGAAAACCTCCCCTTGTCTTAAGCGTTATCTTGCTCTTTCTCAGCTTTTAATACTGATTCTTCTACGTTGTAGTCAATGATTGCACCAATAGCATCACCATCTTCAATGTATTTAAAATTATAACGCTCATACTCTGGATGTGCTTGCTGGTGTTCTTCCATTAATTTGAAGAGTTCCACAATCGTTGGTACTGGTTCAATTTTGTGTCTGATTTGTCTCTTCATCTTTTAAAAATGCCCTTTCACATCATTGTAAGTATTTCCGAAGGCTCGCACATAAACTTCTCTTAAGAATGGTTCAACTGGGTAGACTGGTTCGTATCTAACCCTTCCATCGGCTGGCGAAATAATAGATCCCCCTGTGCTGAAAGTAAACTCTCTCTTACCTTTTCCAACTTTGTAAACCATAGCATGGTAAAGGGCTTGAAGTTTATCTGAATCTGCTCTAAATTCGTCATCGATCTGGTCAATCTCTCGTAGCAAATCCACGGCTTTATCATAAAGCGCCTTATGCTTTTTGTCAACCGTTGAATCTAGTTCATCGATTTTTGTCTTAAAATCTTCAAGACTCATAAGTGTTTCATTGTGCAAGTCTTCCAGCTTTTTAGCATTCTTTTTTAATTTACTTTCAGCAATCCATAAGTTATCCTTGGCATTGCGTAGCTTGTCTTTGTCTACTTCATCAACCGCTTCATCATGTTCACGTTGGGCGTTCGCTTGATCTTGAAGCAACTGTGTTTTTTCTCGTTCAGCCTCAGCAATCGCATTTTCATTCTGTGTGATCAATGCGTTTACTTCCTTAGTGATTTTATCTAGTGCTTTATCCATTTTTTGGGCTAGTTCTTGGCGCTTTTGCGCTTGTTCAATGTTGTTTGTGTTTTGTGTGTCTGCCATCTTATTCTTTCCTTTTCTGTTGTTTTATTAAGTTTTAGAGTGCTAGATCCAGTCACGGGGTCTCTATTGTAGTTCATCTGCTTATATCCTCTCCACTCTATTCCTCAACTTCTTCATCTATTGGATTTTCGCTATTCTTGAAAACTTCACAAATGCGTTTAAAGTTGATATCTAGATTGTTATCCTCCAAATACTCAGCGATAAGCGTTCCGTTTTCCTTATATCTTAGTTTAATAGCTGGCACTAGATAAGTACCTCTCATATATCCAAATAAAGCTAGTCCTGCTATTTGTGCGTCTTCTAGGTCTCCAAATTCATAAGTAAATGTATGTTTTGGTGCTGTTTCTGAAAATGCTTTTAATGTCATGTTGTTTTTCCTCTTTCTGTTTTAAGGGTGTCACTAGTAGTTACACCATCGCAAGGGGGTCGGTACTATCTACCCCATTTTGCTTTAGGTTTTAGGCAAAGTGTAGCCGTTTTTGAATATCTATTGGCTACGCGTTCCGCCTTACAGCCCCAAGGGTTTTCGCCTTGTGTAGCCGTGTAGCCGTTTCATCTCAAAAAAAATATATAAATAACGCATTAGGTATTTAATTATATATACTTTTATAAAATATATATTTTGGCTACATTTATATTAAAAAGTCAGTAATATCAAGGGTTTAGAGGTGTAGCCGTTTTTTTATCTTTTGGCTACACTGTCTACACTTTATTTTTTTATTTTAGCAAATCCACGCTTGACGCTTTTACCAAATCTAAGGGAGTCCCTCGATTCCCAACCCTCTTTGTTTTGCATGAATTTCTTAACCTTATTTTTATCTTTAGGGTTGGGGGAATTGTTCAAATAAACCTCGGAAAAGAATATATTTACTGTCAACTTGTCCCTTTCCACCAGTTCCCCATACTTTCCAGTATCTAGATGAATCTCTACGCCATTAGCGCCCATATGATAGCCGTGGTTCATCATGTCATGAATATAGTAGTGTCTTGTACTGTCTGTTGCTGGGAATTGATACATATTTTTAGGGTAGGGAGTTTCTAAATAACGCTCAACATCCTCAAGGATTTCATCTACAAACTTGTAACGGCTTCTAACCTCATTTACTAGCTTTTCCTGCTCGTCTGTCAGGTTCAAGACTTGGTTAGCTCTCCAAGTCATCACCATAGCACCCCAAAAGGCTCTACGGTCTTTTTCTGTCCACTTCCTGCCCTTATAATTGGTGTCTTTGTGGACTTCTGCAACCAAAAAGCGCCTTTCTCCTGTCAAATCGTTCAAATAATCATGGTCATTGGTTGCCCTCACAATAATAAAACTCTTAGGTAGTCGCCTATCACTGGAGGCGTAAGGCGGTCTAAACTCTAGCTTGGTTTCTGTGATGAATTTCTTCAATTCTGAAAAACTAGCCTTTTTGCTGGCCACCATCTCATCATCAAATACACACCAGTTTCTGACCATTCTAGCCTTATCATCTTTATCTGTGAAGGTCTCAACGGTTGTAAAATACTTGTGAGTAAAAAGCCCCTCAAAAAATTGGGTCTTTCCTACTCCCTGCCTTCCAGTCAAGTCCAGTACAAAGTCAAACTTGATGGTAGGGTCAAACACCTTGGCAACCGCTCCACGGAAAAACAAGTCCATGATAATACGGTTATATTCATCATCCTTAATATTGAGATAATGCCTTAAAATATCAAAGGGATCACGCTGATTCACTAACTCTTTATACTCACTTTCGCAAGATTCCAGATAGTCTTTTAAGGGGTTGTAGCTGTGTTCTCCAGCCACCACTTCCAAAATATCCGCTATGTCAGGCTTTTTATAGTCCAGCTTGTACTTGGTAGCAATATAAGCCCTAATCTCTCTGATAATCAGGTCATCGATTGCACCGCTCAGGGTTCTACCGTTTAGCTTCATTGGTCTAGTCACGTCGATTTCATAAGTGAAGACGTTGTACTGTATAGCCCCTTTTAGCTTGCTATCTCCGCTCAAAATCTTCTTGAGATTATCCAAGTTGACTGCAAAGCCATCACCTCTTGCTCTCTTTGCCAAGTTCAGGCTATTGTGTTCCTCATCGGTCTCCCTTGCTTGGGTCAAGTCCACCACTTCAGGCGGTGCTTGTTGCTTATCTTCTTCAATGATTTTATTTACAATGTCATTGCTATTCAAAAGCCACCTCCTTATAAAATATTCTTGCTACTTCTAAGAAATAGCTTGCTAGGTCTTTGCGTTTAACGATTGCTGAAAACAAATCCACTAACTGACTAAAACTATAGCCATTCACAAATAGCAAGCGGACAAAAAGTGAAGTCTCATATCTGGTATAAATTCCATTACAAATCAGGTCAAAAATCCAACCTTTTAACTCCACTCCAATCCCCTGCCGTTGCTCTGCCAATTTGTTTACCTCTAAATCTTTCAGGATTTTCAGCAAGTCAGGGCTGGACAAAGCAATATCTAAATCTCTGACCAATTCCCAGCCCTCTACTGCCTCTTTTTCGTCTTTGATAGACACATATAGGTCTTTGTATTGAAAACTCGTCAACGCCTCGTCTATAGGTTCATAATAGGTAAATTTGTAGTGTTCCCCATTCTTCCATACTTGAGTAGGATTTGACTTGAGAAAGCCAAATAGGGGCATTTTCTCAACGGATATAGTCAACTCTATTATTCTCATTACACCTCCTAATCTACTGCAAGAAAATTGTAAACATCACTCTTGCGGTAATAAACTTTCTTACTACTTTCAAATGGGGAACGTAGTGGCCGAAGACCTTCTTTTTCCCAATTATTTAAGGTAGTTCCACTAATACCAAGTTTTTTGAGTAAGTCAGGCCTAGAAATCAAGTCCCAGTTATCATCACGTTGCTTTTCAAGTTCCATCCTTTTAGCTAAGTGATCTCCCACTTTCTCCAGTAATTTAAGTTCTGCTTCTCTTGATAATAGTTGCATATTACACCCCTTTCTAATTATGAATCTTACCAGCAAGCTGGATATAACGGCCGTAGTAAGGGTTCAAATCCTCTCTAGGTGTTTCTATCGTCTGTTGGTTTTCTCGCTCAAATTGGGCACTTTTTTTGCGGTCTCGGTGGTTTAGGTAAAGCAGTAAGCCAATCAGTACCACCATAAAGACAATCGATTGTGTATTGGTCAAATCTAGTTCATTCATGTTATGCCCTCGCCTTATAGTTCTTGATAAATTCCGCTTGTTTAGTTTGTTCCATATTCAGCAAGTCGTCTTCGGCTTGTGCCATTTCTTTAATATCTTTAGTCATGGTATGCCTCCAGCTCTTTAGCGTCGTCATTGTTCAAAAGCAAAAAGGCTATTTCATTTAGACGATCGTATAGCTTTTCATTCTGGGCGTATGCTGTATCAGTGTATTTTTTAGCAAGCCATAAGAACGTGGTTGTATCTTTCTGTAGTGCAAACTCAAGCCCTTCAAGAGCTAGGTTATTCATTTCTAAAACATTCATGATGTCGGTTAATTCGTTCCCTAATTCTGCTAGTTTCTTAGCCGATAATAGAACTTGTTGGCTTGATGTTACTTTTTTTGTTGTCATGTTTTTTACCTCTTTTTCTATCTTTTTATACTTGCCACGATGGCTTTTTAATGCTTTTTTTTCTTGCCTACAGCCTCACGCTCTCGGTCGCCAAATTTCTGAGTGTGGGGCTTTTTGAGTTGTTTCTTATACAGGATATCCTCACGCTCAGACTCGCCAAATTGAAAGCGTGAGAAAGTACCAGTTTAAAGAGTTGGCGCTCTATGCGTTTCAAAACCTTTTCTAATTGCTTGCCTGCCATTAGTTGTTATTGATTGAATAGTTGATTTTTGTTATAATTGAGATATAGAAAAATATCTATATTCTTGATCCAGTCGCTTGCTTCTGTCGCCAAACGTTCAGCAAGTGACTTTTTTTGTTGTCGTTTTTAATCTTCATGTCTAGTTTTTTTATAAATCAGTTGACGATTTTCCACTAACTCAGCGATAAAAGTTAGGTTATTGGCCGTATTTTCTATTAAGTCGTCAAGCACCCCTTTATTTTCAGGTAATGCCATAGCTTCAGCCACACTCACGGCATCATCTAGCCATGTTTTAAATTCTTTAAAGTTCATTTCTTTTCTCCTTTTTTGTTGTCAATCCCCAGTGGTAAAGCACCACATGAGAAATCTGTAAATGTAAAGTAGTATTGCGATTGGGTCGCTCCTTTCTAATAATCTTCAGCAAGCCACTGCATGGCTTTTTGATAAATGCTAGGTTTTACTTCACCACCGTCTCGGATTTTGCGATAAGTAACAGGGTTTATTCCTATTTCCTCACTTGCTTTTTTAGCAGTTAAATTCTTATCGGTTTGTTTCCGTCGGATTGCTTTTGCTTGTGTTGAGGTGATAAGCAATATATTTTCTCCTTTCTTAACTAACTTTTTCGTTAGTACAAGTGTAGTTTACTAAAATAAAAGTTAATTGTCAAGGATTTTTTAACATTTTCGTTAAAAACTATTTTCGTTGTGTTATAATTAGATTGAGGTGATAAAAAAATGAATAAACTACAGGAACTACGAAAAAGCAATGGTGATACTCAAAAAGATCTCGCTAACCTACTCGGAGTTTCAGAAATGACCATATCGCGATGGGAAAAAGAAGATAAGCTAGAAATAAAATACGACTATACTAAAAAACTAGCCGAATATTTTGGTGTGAGTGTAAACTACTTACTAGACATTAAAACCAAAGCTGAATATAGTTCTTTTAATGATCAAGAATATCAAAACGAATTAAAAAAACTAGCGTTCTCGCTAGCACATCTGGAGTTGCTTATCTCAGATTCTCAAATAAAACATCTGCACGCCTTATTGAAAGGTATGTCTAACGATAATACTTTACTGAACGATGTAAAAACCGTTAAAAACAAAGACAAATACTACACTGAAATTTTAAAAAGAAACCGTGAGTATAATTTGTTGAATGAGATTAAAGAAGATACTGAACTACTAGAAATACTAAAACTACTGAATGAGAAACTCTAATAAAACTCTTGAAATACAGGAATTCTCAAAATACAAAAACTCCCCCATATTCGCCCATAGCAACCATTTTTTCATGGCCTATTGTGCAAAAACAGGGGAAATTGAAGAATAGAAAGCCGATTTTACAGACTAAAGTGCAAAAAACGGCAAATTTGACAAATAGAAAGGAGAATCACTGGACTACGAAGTAAAACGGAAGGGACAGTTTTAGGACGAAAAAAAAGCGAACTTGTTCGCTAATTTGTTGACATATGGCTCCAAATGGATTATAATTTATTTAATCTTAATGAATGGTTGCAGTAGCGACCTACCGAAAGGAGCTTCTAACGAAGCTCCTTTTGTGCATTATTTTGAGGTACAATCAATGAAACCTTTTACCAATATCGATGAACAAATTGAACTACTAAAATCAAGAAATCTAACATTTCTAAATGAAAGCTTAGCAAGACAAGCTCTAACTAATTATGGATATTATGAAATAATCAACGGGTATAAGTATTTCACTATTGAATTAGACTCTGAAAAGGAAATCTATAAAAATGGTGAAACGTTTGAACATATGCTCGCCCTCTATGAACTTGATAAAGATATCCGCAAAGGAATTTTAGAGGCAACTATGGAAATTGAATTGTCACTACGGACGGCAATCGGTTACGTTGTCGCTAAAGATATCGGAGTTGAAAAAGAGAAATACCTGGATAGAAAAAATTATAATCAAGGTAAAAAGAATAGAAGAGGATATGAGATTGATCAGCTAATTCTTAAATTAAATAAAATTTACGATGATAACTCTGAACCTTATAAACACTATAGAGAAACTCACGGACACATCCCACCATGGATTCTTTTAAAAGGTACTACTCTAGGAAACTTGGTAACAATGTGTAAGCTACTAAAACCTGCTCAAAAAGAGCAAGTCATTGCAACCTGCCTAACAATTCCTAAAGAATTTATAACCGAGGAGGTAAAAGCAACCTTTTCAGAAATTTTATACCTAGTTTTGGCATTTAGAAACCGTGCTGCCCATAGCGGTAGACTGTTTAATTATCATTCTGAGAAATATTCAATCAGCTACAGAGAATTTTTCCACAAACGTATGAATATATCTGAAGCCGGCTATAGAAAAGGGGCTGGAAAAAACGATTTATACACCCTTTTCAACTCTCTTACATGGTTTAAGAATGAGGATGCAACATTTCATGCCGAATTTGCTTTATTCTATTCTCTCAAGGAACATCTTAAAAAGTTCCCTGATGACGATGTTATGTTTACGATAGAATCAGGTATGCCATTAGAGTATATAAAGGACAAAATAGCTAAGTATTCTGAATAGAACCATCTACTAAGTAGATATCAGCCCCATATCCGCCTTGTTTCATGCTCTGGCATTATTGCTTAAAATCGAAAATAAGGGGTTATCGTAGCCCCTCGCATGGTATAAACTCAAAATCTTTTCTAATTGCTTGCCTGCTGATGGAAAAGGAGTAAAACCATGAAGATTACAGAATACAAAAAGAAAAACGGGACTATCGTATACCGAGCAAGCGTGTATCTTGGAGTTGATAAACTTACAGGGAAAAAGGCTAGAACTACGGTAACTGCCAAAACAAAAACAGGCGTTAAAATCAAAGCTAGAGAGGCCATTAATGCTTTTGCAAACAATGGATATAGTGTTAAGGAAAAACCAACCATTACTACTTATAAGGAACTAGTAGCTCTATGGTGGGAGAGTTATAAGAATACAATCAAACCAAACTCCCAGCAATCCATGGAGGGGATCGTAAGGCTCCATATTTTGCCCGTATTCGGCGATTACAAGCTAGACAAGCTTACTACTCCTGTTATTCAGCAACAGGTCAACAAGTGGGCTGACAAGGCCAATAAAGGTGAAAAAGGGGCATATGCAAACTATAGCTTCCTAAACAATATAAACCGTCGTATTCTCCAGTATGGAGTTACAATGCAAGCGATCCAGCATAACCCAGCTAGGGATGTCATTATCCCACGTAAGCAACAAAACAAGGAGCATAAGGTAAAGTTTTTCAGCAATCAGGAACTTAAACAGTTTCTAGACTACCTGGATAACCTAGACTTATCTAGCTATGAAAATCTCTTTGACTACGTGCTTTATAAAACATTGCTGGCTAGTGGTTGCCGTATCGGTGAGGCTTTGGCTCTTGAGTGGTCTGATATTGACCTTAAAAAAGGTATTATCAGCATTTCTAAGACTCTGAATAGATACCTAGAAACAAATACACCTAAGTCTAAAGCTGGTCTAAGAGAAATTGATATTGATAAAGCTACAGTTTCCCTGCTCAAGCAATATAAAAAACGTCAACAAGTCCAGTCATGGCAATTAGGACGGTCTGAGGGAATTGTCTTTACTCCTTTTACCACAAAATACGCCTACGCTTGCTTACTAAGAAAGAGACTACAAAGTCACTTCAAAGGCGCTGGTGTTCCTGATATCAGTTTCCACGGTTTCCGACACACTCACGCTACAATCATGCTATATGCTGGCATAGAGGCCAAAGACTTGCAATACAGATTAGGTCACTCTAATATCTCTATGACTTTAAACACTTATGTCCATGCTACCAAAGAGGGAGCAAAAAAAGCCGTCTCAATCTTTGAATCGGCTATTAGCAATTTATAAAAAATAAGGGTGTCCCATTTTGGGGCTACCCTCTTACTATACCTAAAATTGGTTAAGGGTAACTAAAAGGGTAGTAAAAACAAAAAAAGCACTAAGGGAAAGCGCCCCAAAGTGCTTAATATCAAGGCTCTAAAGCCTATCTTGTTTAATAAAATATTACAACATTTTGTTGTAGAATTCAACGACAAGTGCTTCGTTGATTTCTGGGTTGATTTCGTCGCGTTCTGGCAAGCGAGTTAATGAACCTTCCAATTTTTCAGCATCGAATGATACGAACGCTGGACGTCCAAGAGTAGCTTCTACTGCTTCAAGGATAGCTGGAACTTTCAATGATTTTTCACGAACTGAGATCACTTGACCTGGAGTTACGCGGTATGATGGGATATCAACGCGTTTTCCGTCAACAAGGATGTGACCGTGGTTTACGAATTGACGAGCTTGACGACGAGTAGTCGCAAGACCAAGACGGTAAACAACGTTATCCAAACGACGTTCCAAAAGAAGCATGAAGTTGAAACCTAGGATTCCGCCTTTGATTTTTGTAGCTTGTACGAACAAGTTACGGAATTGTTTTTCACCTACACCGTAAGTAAAGCGAAGTTTTTGTTTTTCAGCCAATTGCAAACCGTATTCTGACAATTTAGAACGGTTGTTTGGTCCGTGTTGTCCTGGTACGTAGTTACGACGTGCCAATTCTTTACCTGTACCTGTAAGTGAAAGGCCAAGGCGACGAGCTTGTTTCCATGATGGTCCTGTATAACGTGACATGTGAATGTCCTCCTGATATAAATAATATTTCGGTGGAAATAGTCACTTAGAAAGCCCTGATTCGTGCAGATGCCCTTCGCCTAAACAGCCAAGGTTACTTATCATAAGACACCTGTTGACGAGCTTCATGCTTTCCTGCTGATATTTCGCACAAAATCCATTCTACCATGAATGGCTGAATTTGTAAAGGGGTTTTAAGCTTTATTTTCATTGCCAGAAAGGTTTAGAACGAGGGTAAAGGTGCTTCCTAGACCGTACTGGCTGCTGACTGTAATTTCTCCACCCAATTGATGGGCCAATTCACGCGCAATAGCAAGTCCTAAGCCATGACCACCTGTTTTCATGTTACGCGAAGTTTCTACACGATAAAGGCGTTTGAAAATATTCTCCAAATCCTCTGGGGCAATCCCCTGTCCCTCATCAGTCACACTGATTGAAAGCTGGTTATTTTCCAGCTTAGCCACCACTTCCAGCTTGGTTCCTGGAGCTGAGTATTTAAAAGCGTTATTGACCAGATTCACCAAGATACGAGAAAGTTTAGCATAATCTCCTTCAATCCGAGCAGACTCTGGGATTACCTGCAAGTGGACATCTCGCTCCTCCTGCTCAATCAAAAATTGAAATTCACTCATGCACTCAATCAAGAGCTGGTCCAGAAAAATGCTGTCTTTGCTGGTCGTTTCTACCTGATTTCTAACTGTGTTTAGGGTCAAAAAATTCAACTCCTCAACCAGTTTATTGAGTCTTTCCGTCTGACGCCCAATGGTTGCTAGATAATGGTCCTGTTCTCCTTCCTTGATAACCCCATCCAAAATCCCTTCTACCGTCGCTTGGATCGAAGTGATGGGGGTCTTGATATCATGCGATAGCTGGGCAATCATCAAGCCCTTTTCTCGCTCGCTTTCTTCCAAGGAATCAAAGGTGGCCTGCAAATCATGGGACATTTCATTGAAAGCTTGTCCTAATTGCTGAAATTCTAAAGGTCCTTGAACCTCCAGATTTGAAGGAAAATCCTTGTCCGCTACCCGCTTGGCATGTTCCTTAAGTTTGCCCAATGAAGTAAAGACAGGCGATAGGAGAAAGAGACTAATCCCAGCACCGATAAAACTAGCCACGAGAGTCATACCCACTAGGAAATAAATTTCTCTTTCTTCAATTAGCATTCGCTGGATGGCCCAAAAAACCACGATAATCGTTAGGAGTGTTGAAATGACATACCCCACTAAAATGTAACTTTTTAATTTCATTGACTACCTCGTGCTTTCTCAATTTTATAGCCCAAGCCCCAGACGGTTTTGATGGTCGGTGTTTCTGCACTAGCATATTTAGCCAACTCCTGTCGAAGAGCATGAATATGAACATTCAAGGTATTAGTGTCATCCACATAGTCTTCCTGCCAGACCTTTTCATAGAGGTCTGTCTTAGAGAAAACCCGCTCTGGATTGCTGGCTAAAAGCCATAGAAGTTCGAAGGATTTGACGGTCAAATCAAGCGCCACATCTCCGACTTGGACCTCATGACTACCGTGATTCATCCGTAAATTCCCGAGACTGACGACCTCTGTCTCACCTCCACGATGAAGGCGACGCAAGATATTGTGGACACGCAAAACCAGCTCACGAGGACTAAAGGGCTTGGCAATAAAGTCATCTGCCCCTAAGCTCAAGCCGTAAATCTTGTCCTGCTCACTGGTCTTAGCCGTGATAAAGAGAAAAGGCTGATCCGGAGATTGATACTGAACTTCGCTAATCAAATCATAACCATCCATCCGAGGCATCATGATATCTGTAATAATCAAATCAATTGGTTTTCTCTTGAAGATTTCTAAGGCCTCTACTCCATCATGGGCCACCAAAACCTGATATCCTGCCTGAACCAGATAACGTTGATGAATATCTGTGATTTCTACCTCGTCGTCAACGAGTAAAATTGTCTTTCCCATCTGTCTCTCCTTTGAAAAAAACAGTGCTATACCACAATAGTATAACACTATTTTAATCTCTTTACGAACATTCTAAACGATATCTGGATTTTTCAAATCCTAGATAGAAAGTCTGTAGCTAGACTAGTCATTTTCTTCTTTTTTAGCTTTCAAACCGAGTCCACCTAGAAGTCCGGCCAAGGCTAATCCAAAGAATCCAAGAGTAGCCATTGATGTTTGGGCTTCACCAGTATATGGAAGCATGTCTTTTTGGTCTTTCATTTGATCAGCCGTCATTGGAGTTGACACCTTGTTATTAGATGCCATCTTGCCTTCATCAGGCATTTTACTTGAAGTTACCATAGGCTGACTAGCATTCATGGTTTTGTCCTGCTCTTTGTTAGGCATCATCTTATCCTGACTAGCAGCTGGCATTTTAGATTTCATATCATCTTGACTGGCACTAGGCATTTGAGCTTTCATATTAGATGCATCTTGATGACTATCCATCATTGGAGCCGGCATAGCTGAACTATTAGAAGATGGGACGAAACCTGACTGCATCGGAATCAGAGACTGATGTCCATTCAAATTTACTGTCAAATCCTTAGTCGCTACAAGATTTGTCAAATCGGCCTTGCCGTCTTTAGCACCGTACACTTTGATAGTTGCCTTGTAGCTGTGAGTGCCGTTTTGTTTCAAGAGGTCAAGAAGTTCTTTATCTGATTTACCTTGAGTACCGGCCAAATCTACTTCATAGAAGTAGAGGCCCTTGCCCAATTTTTCTACTGGTGGGAGAGCGGGATTTTTAGCTGAACCGTTGTCTGACCATGGAGCCTTGTCGGATGCTTTCAAGATAAGGCGTGTCAACATACCGTCACCAGCGAAGAACTCGTATGGAATAACTTGGTTGACACCGGCTGTGAATGGGCCTGGGAAGTTGGCTTTATCAAGGTAAGTGGCTGGGACGTCTACTGTGTCTTTAGTATTGTCAGCCACGCCTTTTTGTACTTCGGCTGGAGTGGTTAAACCATTCAAGTTGACATCCAAATCCTTAGTCGCTACGAGGTTGCTTAAATCGACCTTACCATCTTTAGCACCGTATACCTTGATAGTGGCTTTATAACTTTGTGTACCATTTTGTTTCAAGAGGTCAAGAAGATCTTTATCTGATTTGCCTTGAGTTCCTGCCAAGTCTACTTCATAGAAGTAGAGGCCTTTGCCCAAGTTTTCTACTGGTGGGAGAGCGGGGTTTTTAGCTGAACCGTTGTCTGACCATGGAGCCTTGTCTGATGCTTTCAAGATAAGGCGAGTCAACATACCGTCACCAGCGAAGAATTCGTATGGAATGACTTGGTTGACACCAGCTGTGAATGGACCAGGAAAATTGGCTTTGTCCAAGTAAGTAGCTGGGACATCCACTGTGTCTTTGGTGTTGTCAGCCACCCCTTTTTGAACTTCGGCTGGGGTTGTTGCTGGCTGAGCTTCACTTGATTCACGGTCTTGTCCAGCAACTGTAGCTGCAGGATTTGTCACAGGTTTAAGCGCATCTTCTGTTTCTTTCTTAGATTCTGGTTTTGCTTGCACTTCTTCTTTTGGCGCTACCACTTGGTCTTTATCAGCAACATTCACTTTTTCTGGAGAGCTTGTAGTATCCAAGCTTGCTTTAGGTGCTGAGTCTGCCTGTTCTGAAGGAAGAGCTGTATCGACTGCTTCTTTGAGAAGTTCTGCTGGTAAGTCGCTCTTTTCACTCACCGAAGCAGCGTCTGGCACGACTTGAGCAGGGGTTGGATTGACTACATCGGCACGCACTGAACTTGGTTGCCCAACTAGAACAAAGAAGCCACTAGCCACAACAACTGAGGCAACACCGACACTAAGACGGCGAATAGACCAACGAGTATATCTTTGATTTGGATTGAATTTCATAGGATTCTCCTTAGAGTTTTTCTTTATTTGATGACTCTAGTATAATCTCCTAAAATTAAAAAGGATTAAGAAAAAGTTAAAATTTTTCTTAAATCCCTCTTATAAAATACTTATATTAATTAAATCCATAAACAGATTTGGTGATTTGATAGACGACATTGGAAAGTTTGCGAGCTGGCAAGACGGAGTGTTTGGTCAAACGACTCAACATGGTCTTGCGAATAGTCTGAAAGACCTCTGGATTTTCCTGCTGAATATAGGTCCACAGCTCCCGTTTTTTGGCCAGATGCTCTGCTGTTCCAGCTCGGTTAAGCAAAGCACTGGAAATAACCGTCGTAATCTCAATGTGATTCAGCAGATACTCTCGCATTTTGGGGTGGCTTACTTTAGATAAATCAAGCTGGTCTACCAAGAGTCGATTGACCTTGAGTTGCTGGTCAATGCGCTTAATCATCACTTGCTCATTGACTGACTGGTCCTCACGCCCAATCAAATAACGATAGAAATCGACAGGCAGATAGTACATGGTCTTGACCTGCTGAAGGGGGGTAAAGACAAAGAGATTATCGACATAAAAGGTATGCTCAGGCAATTGGAACTGGCTCGTTCGCAACAAATCTGTCCGGTAAATCAGCGAGTGCATCATGATATACTGGCCTTTTGAGAAATTTCCAATCTGATCCCAGCCAAAAATCTTCTGGACAGGCAAGACTGACTCGTAACTCATACTCTTCTTACGAGACTGACCTTCCTTTTCATATACAAAATTAGTCACAAAGGCATCAACTTCCTGCCCCTCACTCTCTAGTTCCTGCAAGGTTTCGAGAATTTTCAGGTAAGCACGGGGATCCACCCAGTCATCACTGTCAACTACTTTAAAATAACGCCCAGAAGCCTCCGCCAAGCCACGATTGACCGCACCGCCATGGCCCTTATTTTCCTGATAGATGGCTCTAACGATGTTAGGATACTTGCTGACTAAACGCTCAGCGATTTCCTGAGTCTGGTCCTGAGACCCATCATTGATAATCAAAATCTCAACTTGCTCACCACCAATCACTAGCGACTCCACACAGTAATGAAGATAGGCTGCGGCATTATAGCTAGGAATGGCGATAGACAATAACTTCATAATCTACTCCTTTAGGGGACTGATTTTTTCTTTCTCTCTTGTCACTTCTTTCTATTCTACCATAAAGTCCAGCTTCTGAAGGACTTTTACTAGAATACAAGGGTTGCTATCTCTATTTGCTATTTTGAGCATCAAAAAAGAGGGGATTCCCCTCCTTACGAATTTAATTCTACCAAGTCATCTAGATACTGGTTATTTATTACTGCCAAGATATAGGCATCTGCCCTCAA
Source organism: Streptococcus sp. CL6.35 (assembly GCF_049737915.1). Taxonomy (GTDB): domain Bacteria; phylum Bacillota; class Bacilli; order Lactobacillales; family Streptococcaceae; genus Streptococcus. Next base: position 88,829 of record NZ_JBKOTU010000007.1, read on the forward strand.
GAGATCATTAGGGCCAAACTGGACATCCAAGGGTGAATTTTCTTGTTCACGAAATCCTAGGACATTGAGGTTGTATTTGCCACGTAGATCTAGCTGGCTCAGGCTTTGACCTGCCCAGACACTCGGAATTTTCATCTCCACGATAGACACATTTTTATCCAGCTGAAAGACATCAACATTGTTATGAAAGAGAATGGTCTGCGCTAGAGACTGCCCCATTTCATACTCAGGTGAAATCACCGAGTCAGCACCGATTTTTTCTAGCACCTTCTTAGCTGTCTGGCTTTTGACCTTGGCAATAACCCTTGGTACCCCTAGACTCTTACAATGCATAACTGCAAGCACACTCGATTCCAGATTTTCCCCTGTTGCCACTACAACCGTATCACAGGTATCAATTCCTGCAGTTCTGAGGAGTTCCTCGTCTGTAATATCGCCCACAACTCCACGCGCCAAAACTGGCTCAAATTGATTGATACGCTCGGCGTGGTCGTCAATAGCAATGATATTCATATCTTGCTTGGCAAGGGCCATCAGGACACTACTCCCGAAAATCCCCAAGCCTAAAATTCCAATCGTACGATCTGACATCATTCTTCCTTTCTTATCCAATACTAATATCTGCTTTCATATACTGAATCAAATCTTTCTTATCAGGCTGGTAATCCGCTAGACTAACCAGCAAGGTCAAGGGACCGATACGGCCAATAAACATGAGCACCATGACAATGCTGAGAGCTAGCTTGCCCAATTCTGGTGTCAGATTTGCCGTTACCCCAACTGTCGCAAGAGCTGAAATGGTCTCAAACATAAGGTAGATAAATCGCGGTGTTCCTTCTGCCGTAATTCCCAACAACACCAAGCCCAACAAGAAGGTCATCAAAAAGATAATGAAGACACTAAAGGATTTTTGAACTGTTCGAGCCTCAATAGTTCTCTGCGCAACATTGGCATGAGGTAAACCCAGCAATTCACTACGCGCAAAGACCAACAAGACAAAGAAAGTCGTAATCTTGAGTCCCCCAGCCGTCCCTCCAGGCGCTCCACCCAGAAACATCTGTAGGATATAGATAAACAAGGTCACAGGCCGAGCTTGAGTGTAATCAATAGAAGCAAAGCCAGCTGTTCTCATGCTGACGGTTTGGAAAAAGCTAACCAGCACTTTCTCTGGAACACTGAGATTGCCAATTGTTCCTGGATTGTGCCACTCCGTAAAGAGTGTGGATACTGTCCCAAACAGCAAGATCCCTGCAGTCAAGAAGAGAACCAGCTTAGTGTGGAAACGCAGACGGCGTTTTTTCTTCTTGTCAAACTGGGTTGCCAAGTCAAACCAGACCATAAAGCCAAGACCACCCGTGATAATCAAGCCAGCAATGACCAGATTGATCAAGGGATCCGTCTGAAAAGCCACTAAACTGCTACTGCCGAAATTATCAAAACCAGCATTACAAAAGGCTGAAATGGCTAAAAAGATAGAGGTAAAAATGCCTCGTCCCCAGCCGAACTCAGGAATAAAACGGAAACTTAGTAGAAAGGCACCCAAGCCCTCCACTAGAAAAGTCGTCAAAAAGATAGATCGCATAAAGGCCTTCAGCGACCGAGTCTCCCCGTAACTAAAGCTTTCCTGAATAGTTTCACGACTGCGAAGACTGAGCTTTTGCTTCCCCTGAATATAAAAGACCCCGATAAAAGTCATGAGCCCCAGACCACCAATCTGTATCAAGAGCATACAAATCAACTGCCCCCAGACATTATAGGTAGTAGCTACCGGTTGCGTAGAAAGGCCGGTTACACAGACCATAGACACCGTCGTAAAAAGATGGTCAAAATAAGTGGCCTGCGAACCACTCGCTTGGACAAAAGGCAAACTCAAAAGGAGAGAGCCTATAAAAATAACTCCAGCGAAACTTAAAAAGATGCGACGAGCTGGCGAAAGTCCGCCCAAGGCTCTCTCAATTTTTTTCACAAATAATTTGAATAACATACATCCATTGTACCATAAAAAGTAGGAGAGTAGCTATATCTGAAAGGCTATCTCAAGGCAGAGTTCCAAGGCCTTCTCGAAAGCTTCTGAACCCCAGTCACGACTATCGTACTGGTCCAAGTCTGCTAAGGAATCAGCTGTAAACAACAACTCTCCCCAGAGAACCCCACGCAGTTGGGCTACTGCTGCAAGCGCAGAACACTCCATCTCCACAACAGCACAGCCTTCTTCCTTGCGATAAGCCACCTTTTCAGCCGTTTCTCGGTAAAAACCGTCTGTCGTCCAGGTCATGACTTCTTCATAGGGAATCCCTTTGGCTTCCAACACTCGCTCAATAGCAGCAGTAGCCTCTGGCTGAATTTCCATATAGCGAGAAGGTGCCACATAGTGATAGCTAGCACCTTCGTCTCGTAAAGCCCGAACAGGGACTAGAAAGGCATTTTCTTCTATATCAGCCAGTACACCACAGGTTCCAGTGGAAATAATCTGCTCCACACCATATCCAATCAACCAATCCATAAACTGGGCTGCTGGAGCTGAACCAACAGGAGCCTGAGCCAGACAGACCTCCTTGCCCTTGTAGCTCATGACGTAGACTGGATAGGTCTTGGTGGCAGAAAGGAATTCGCCGACACAGTCCGCCCCTACTTCCCTCGCATAACGGTCAATCTCCTCTTCTAAAAAAGCATAGACACACTTCTTTGGCAAGTGCAAGTCTAGCCCCTCGTGATTGGGCATGATAACCGCACGAGGATTATCATCAAACTCTAAAATAGGAATCGCATGTTTCTGAATCATGACCCACCTCCTCTAATTTTGTACTATTGTATCAAAAGCTGACTGAGTGTCAAGGAGGAGGCTGATAAATTGAGGAGAAAAAAGCATCCCAGTTACGAGATGCTTTTAAATTAATCAATGAAGCAAACTTTCTAAGAGATAGAGTAGGTAAATGTAGTCTGAGTAAAAGATGATGAAACCTACAAAAAAGAAACAACCTCCGCTGTTCCTTTTTACTTCTATTTCACAGATATTTCCTTAATCACGCGCGCAGGATTGCCAGCTAAAACAACATTGTCGCCAAAGGACTTTGTAATCACGGCCCCTGCTCCTGCAACGACACTATTTCCCAGTGTCACTCCAGGAAGGACAATGACGCCACCACCAGCCCAGAAATTATCTCCGATTGTGATAGGCTTTCCGTACTCGATACCTGAATTTCGTTCCTGCGGGTCCAGTGGATGGAGGGGAGTCAAAAACTGACAGTTGGGACCAATCATAGCATTGTCCCCGATGCGAATCGGACAAACATCCAGCATGGTCAAGTTCCAATTAGAATAAAAATTTTCCCCTAGATGGATATTGACTCCATAATCGACCACCAGGCGTGGATTGACATAAAGATTTTGTCCGGTTGACCCAAACCAAGCCTTGATGATTTCGACTCCCTTCAAGGGATCTTCTTCCTTGTTAAAGGCAGCCTGTTTTTGGCGAGAAGCTTGAGCTAAGGCTCTCAGTTCTGGGTCTGATGGACGGTAAAACTCGCCTGCTATCATTTTCTGGTATTCGCTAGTCATAGTATTTTTCTCCTTATTCCCTACTATCATATCAAATTTTCTACATATCTGACTAGAATAAGGAGCACTTCCTACAATTGATACTCTGATTGTCATCATATCCTGTCTAAACGGATACGAGTCACAATTCCATCTGGGTCTGTGATTTCCAACTGGCTCGATGTCAGCCACTTGATTGGTGCGTCAACTTCTTGTGTTCGTTGCGCAATCGTTAGCAGTTCTTCCTTACTCGCAACCTCAATGACATAATAGGCTAAGCCTGGCAAGCCTTGCTTACGCGAAGCCAGATCTTTTCCTCCCCATTCGTTGACTGCCAAATGATGATGATAGTCCCCAGCTGCAATCCAACTAGCACTAGGCACACTGAATTTATCCTCTAACCCTAACACATTTTGATAAAACTGGCTGGACTTTCGACTATCCTTGACGGAAAGATGAATATGCCCCATTCTCGTACCTTCTGCTAGGATAAAGGGCTCTACTCTTTCCCCCAACTCATAAATGTCCTGCGCCGCAAGGGCCTCTGTCACTCCGATAATGCGTCCATCTTCTCGAATATCCCACGTGGAAACTGGCTTATCTCGATAGAGTTCAATGCCATTTCCCTCCAAATCCTCCAAATAAAGAGCCTCACTGTAACCATGGTCTGCGCCGCCGACAAGAGGAATCTGTAAATCTGTCAGGTGTTTCAAGGCATCAGCCAAAGCCTTTCGTGTCGGCAAGAGAATGGCCAGATGGTAAAGGCCATAATGTTCCCTTACTTCACCGCTCTCTTGTGTTTGAATCAAGTGTACCAAGGCTTTTCCTCCAAGTCCCAGAACGACCTCTGTCTCAGTTTGAGATAAGATTTCTAAACCAAGCACTTGCTGATAAAAGGCTGTTTGACTTGCCAAATCCTTTACATTTAAAACTGCCTCTGCTAAATAAATGTGACTCTTGTATTCATAGGTCATAAATGGTCCTCTTTCTCGGTTGTAATTATTTTTATTACATCTATTATATAATTCCCATCAAGAAAGTCAAGCCAGACAACTTATAGATTATGATTCTGCCATCTTGTCTATATGGGATTAGAACGAGAAAAATTTACAGAGAATTGACAATAAAACCACCGAAAAT
>NZ_JBKOTU010000008.1:0-65601 GCF_049737915.1 Streptococcus sp. CL6.35
TTAATCCGCCATAGCTCAGTTGGTAGTAGCGCATGACTGTTAATCATGATGTCGTAGGTTCGAGTCCTACTGGCGGAGTAGTTAAGAAAAAGAGGTTTAGGCCTCTTTTTTGTTATGTAATTTATAATCTATCTCGTGTCATTAGACTTCCGCAATCAGGACAAGATGGGGCCTCACAATTTAGTTTAGCAATGATTTCTTTGTGGGTATCTATATTAACAACATCCATAATTTGGATATTAGGGTCTTTAATGTCTAGTAGTTTTGTGATAAAATGTAATTGTTCCATATGAATCTTTCTAATGGGTTGTTTGGTCACTTTTCATTATAGATCTTATGGGACTTTTTTTCTACAACAAAATCGGCTCCATAATATCTATAGGGGATTTTCCCACTACAAATATTATAGAGCCTTTTTGCCGAGTAAAGTTTCAGAGCCCTCCGTTTTCGAGTAATGTACCACAGTTTTAAGGAGATCTTTTTAGTACTTTAATCGAGGATAGCGAAGAGGCTAAACGTTGCGGACTGTAAATACGCTCCTTCGAGGGATTCGAATCCTTCCGCTTCCATTATCTTAATTTTTGAAATTTAGGTAGTAGATTTCTCCTTATTCTGTCAACTTTTCCTAATTGTTATCTTTTTGAGGTTGGTATTTGAGCAATTCAGGATTTTATAATAACTGTTTATAATTTTTTGTTAGAATAAGCTTATAAAAAGTAAAGGAGTGTATGCTTATGTTACAAAAAATTTATGAGCAGATGGCGGATTTTTATAGAAATATTGAAGAAGAGTATGGTATGTTCTTCGGGGATCATTTTGACTGGGAACATTTTCATTTTAAATTTTTGATTTATTATTTAGTTAGATATGGCATTGGGTGTCGTAGGGATTTTATCGTTTACCATTATCGTGTTGCTTATCGTTTGTATCTTGAAAAATTGATAATGAAACAGGGTTTTGTTGCTTGTTGAGACAGTATGAGTTAATTTCCGAACAAATTTAACTTTTTGTGGGAAAATAATGATAAATAGCCGGAATTTTTTCTAAAACATTTTTTAATAGTTGGAAATAGCAAATCTTTCTATTGTTTCTTCTTGATAAAAAGGCGATTTTTTCTTATAATAAATTGTAAGATATAATTGCAGGTGAGAGTCCTGCCATGTATGTGAGAAAGGAAGAGCCTGAGGGCTCAGACAAGATTATGACTTCAGTTGTTGTTGTAGGTACCCAATGGGGTGATGAAGGTAAAGGGAAGATTACAGACTTCCTTTCAGCGAATGCAGAAGTGATTGCACGTTACCAAGGTGGTGATAATGCAGGTCACACGATTGTGATTGATGGTAAGAAGTTTAAATTGCACTTGATTCCATCTGGAATTTTCTTCCCTGAAAAAATCTCTGTTATTGGGAATGGTATGGTTGTAAATCCTAAATCTCTTGTAAAAGAGTTGAACTATCTTCATGAGGAGGGTGTGACAACTGATAACTTGCGTATTTCTGATCGCGCGCATGTTATTTTGCCTTATCATATCGAGTTGGATCGCTTGCAAGAAGAAGCTAAGGGCGACAATAAGATTGGAACTACAATCAAGGGAATTGGTCCAGCTTATATGGACAAGGCTGCTCGTGTTGGGATTCGTATTGCCGATCTTTTGGATAAAGATATTTTCCGAGAGCGCTTAGAACGTAACCTTGCTGAAAAGAATCGTCTTTTTGAAAAATTGTATGACAGTAAAGCGATTGCTTTCGATGATATTTTTGAAGAATATTACGAATATGGTCAACAAATCAAGAAATATGTGACAGATACATCTGTTATTTTGAACGATGCGCTTGATAACGGTAAACGTGTTCTTTTTGAAGGTGCACAAGGTGTTATGCTAGATATCGACCAAGGCACGTATCCATTTGTTACGTCATCAAACCCTGTTGCTGGTGGTGTGACCATTGGTTCTGGTGTTGGTCCAAGTAAGATTGACAAGGTTGTTGGTGTATGTAAAGCCTATACGAGTCGTGTAGGAGACGGTCCTTTCCCAACTGAGTTGTTTGATGAAGTGGGAGAACGTATCCGTGAAGTCGGTCATGAATATGGTACAACAACTGGTCGTCCACGTCGTGTGGGATGGTTTGATTCAGTTGTGATGCGCCATAGCCGTCGCGTTTCTGGTATTACTAACCTTTCATTGAACTCTATCGATGTTTTGAGTGGTTTAGATACTGTGAAAATCTGTGTGGCCTATGATCTTGATGGTCAACGTATTGACTACTATCCAGCTAGTCTTGAGCAATTGAAACGTTGCAAGCCTATCTATGAAGAGTTGCCAGGTTGGTCAGAAGATATTACCGGAGTTCGTAATTTGGAAGATCTTCCTGAGAATGCGCGTAACTATGTTCGTCGTGTGAGTGAATTGGTTGGAGTTCGTATTTCTACTTTCTCAGTAGGTCCTGGTCGTGAACAAACAAATATTTTAGAAAGTGTTTGGTCCTAAGAGATTTTTAAGGTTTATTTAAGATAGGTCGGGTATACTATAGACAGTTACAAGAAGACCTCCTAACTTGTTGTAACAAATATCCTAAACTTTTCTTTTTCATAATAATCTCCCTATAGAGTCACCGCATTCGGTGGCTTTTTTTGTCTTGGGATTCATGATATAATAATAAAATCGATAAGCAAGAAAAGAGAAACGGATGAATTATACAGTTGAAGAAAAAGAAGTCTTTATGAGGGAAGCTTTGAGAGAGGCTGAGATTGCTCTTGAACATGATGAAATTCCAATTGGTTGTGTGATTGTCAAGGACGGAGAAATCATTGGCCGTGGGCATAATGCGCGTGAGGAGTTGCAACGAGCGGTTATGCATGCGGAGATTATGGCTATAGAGCATGCGAACCTGAGTGAGGAGAGTTGGCGCTTGCTGGATTGCACGCTTTTTGTGACCATTGAGCCTTGTGTCATGTGTAGTGGGGCGATTGGACTCGCCCGTATTCCAAACGTGGTCTATGGGGCTAAAAACCAGAAATTTGGCGCTGCTGGGAGTTTGTACGATATCTTGACAGATGAGCGTCTCAATCATCGTGTGGAGGTTGAAACGGGAATTTTGGAAGATGAATGCGCAGCTATTATGCAGGACTTTTTTAGAAATAGACGGAAAAAATAATTTTGCTTTTAAAATGAATAGGAATGTGATATAATAAACAGTGGAGCAACAGTTCTGCGTGAAGCGGGTCAGGGGAGGAATCCAGCAGCCCTAAGCGATTTGAATTGTGTGCTCTTTTTTTCGTGCTTTTTCCGAATAAATAAGATAGAATAATCTAGAATAAATGATAATAGAAAAGAGAAGATGATGAAAATTCGTGGTTTTGAATTAGTTTCTAGTTTTACAGATGAAAATTTATTGCCCAAGCGTGAGACAGCGCATGCGGCTGGTTACGACTTAAAGGTTGCTGTGCGCACAGTTATCGCTCCAGGAGAGATTGTATTAATTCCGACAGGGGTTAAGGCTTATATGCAACCGACGGAGGTTCTCTACCTCTATGATCGCTCTTCAAACCCTCGTAAGAAGGGCTTGGTCTTGATTAATTCAGTTGGGGTCATTGATGGGGACTATTATGGAAATCCTGGGAATGAAGGACATATTTTTGCTCAGATGAAGAATATTACAGACCAAGAGGTTGTTCTTGAAGTTGGGGAGCGTGTGGTCCAGGCTGTCTTTGCTCCTTTCTTAATTGCAGATGGAGATGTGGCAGACGGTGTACGGACTGGTGGATTTGGATCGACTGGGAACTAGGATGAAGATTATCTTTGTACGTCACGGGGAGCCAGATTATAGTATGCTTGATAAACTTGAAAATCCGCGACTCTATAGTGGTTTTGGTCGTGATTTAGCACCATTGACAGGAAAAGGTCGCAGTCTGGCAAAAGAAGTTGCTAAAACTGCATGTTTTGGAAAGGCAGAGATTATTATTTCATCGTCTGTGACGAGGGCTTTAGAAACAGCACATTATATAGCGGTTGAAACAGGATTGGACTTATTTGTGGAGCCGTTTTTTCATGAGTGGCGTCCAGACTTAGATGGTACTAACTCTGATTTAACTAGTGTATTGGTAGCTCATGAATATTATCTAAAACATCAAGGAAGTTTACCTGAAGATTCTCCTTATCGCTATGAAACTGCTCCGGAGATGCGTCATCGTTTTTTAAGAACTTTGGAAAAATATAAAAATTATAAAACTATTATCATTGTAACTCACGGAATGCTCATGCGTCAGTTTGTGCCAAATGAGAAGATTGATTTTTGCCAAGTAATTGAGTGTGAGTTAGAGATATAGAAAGAGGTTTATCATCGCAAAGAAAAAAGCGACATTTGTATGTCAAAATTGTGGGTATAATTCCCCTAAATATCTGGGGCGTTGTCCCAACTGTGGGTCTTGGTCTTCTTTTGTGGAAGAGGTTGCCGAGGTAAAGAATGCGCGTGTGTCCTTGACGGGGGAGAAAACCAAGCCCATGAAACTAGCTGAGGTGACTTCCATCAATGTCAATCGAACCAAGACGGAGATGGAGGAATTCAACCGTGTACTTGGAGGCGGAGTGGTACCGGGAAGTCTTGTCCTCATTGGTGGGGATCCTGGAATCGGGAAATCAACGCTTCTCCTACAAGTCTCAACCCAGTTGTCCCAAGTGGGAACGGTTCTCTACGTCAGTGGGGAGGAGTCTGCCCAGCAGATTAAACTACGAGCAGAGCGCTTGGGAGATATTGATAGCGAGTTTTATCTCTATGCAGAGACCAATATGCAGAGTGTTCGAGCTGAGGTGGAGCGCATCCAACCAGACTTCCTCATTATTGACTCCATTCAGACTATTATGTCTCCTGAGATTTCAGGGGTGCAGGGATCTGTTTCTCAAGTGCGTGAGGTGACAGCTGAACTTATGCAGCTGGCCAAAACCAATAACATTGCCATCTTTATCGTAGGGCACGTGACCAAGGAGGGAACCTTGGCTGGTCCTCGTATGCTAGAGCATATGGTGGATACGGTGCTTTACTTTGAAGGGGAGCGTCATCACACCTTTCGTATTTTGAGAGCGGTCAAAAACCGTTTTGGCTCCACTAATGAGATTGGGATTTTTGAGATGCAGTCGGGCGGATTGGTTGAGGTACTCAATCCGAGTCAAGTTTTCCTAGAAGAGCGTTTGGATGGAGCAACTGGTTCATCAATCGTTGTGACCATGGAAGGGACGCGTCCGATTTTGGCGGAGGTTCAGGCTTTGGTGACACCGACCATGTTTGGAAATGCTAAGCGTACGACGACAGGACTTGATTTCAACCGTGCTAGCTTGATTATGGCTGTTTTGGAAAAGCGGGCAGGTCTTCTCTTGCAAAATCAGGACGCCTATCTCAAATCTGCTGGCGGTGTCAAATTGGATGAACCTGCGATAGACTTGGCCGTTGCGGTTGCTATTGCTTCGAGCTACAAGGACAAGCCAACTAATCCTCAGGAATGTTTTGTAGGCGAACTGGGCTTGACAGGAGAAATTCGACGCGTGAATCGTATCGAGCAACGCATCAATGAAGCTGCTAAACTGGGCTTTACTAAGATTTATGTGCCTAAGAATTCCTTGACAGGAATCACTCCGCCTAAGAAAATTCAGGTCATTGGCGTGACAACGATTCAGGAAGTTTTGAAAAAGGTCTTTGCATAATCCGTGACAAATCTTCTTAAAAATGATAAGATAGGAGAAATATTTGACTATCAAATTTTCAAGGAGGGAATCGTGTCGTATTTTGAACAGTTTATGCAAGCCAATCAGGCTTATGTTGCCCTACATGGGCAGTTAAATCTGCCACTTAAACCCAAAACCAGAGTAGCCATTGTGACCTGTATGGACTCACGTTTGCACGTTGCGCAAGCTCTAGGTTTGGCACTTGGGGATGCTCATATCTTGCGGAATGCAGGTGGTCGAGTGACAGAGGACATGATTCGTTCGCTAGTTATTTCCCAGCAACAGATGGGGACAAGAGAGATTGTGGTGTTGCACCATACAGACTGTGGTGCTCAGACCTTTGAAAATGGTCCTTTTCATGAGTATCTGAAAGAGGAACTAGGTGTCGATGTGTCAGACCAGGACTTCTTGCCCTTTCAAGATATAGAGGAGAGTGTACGTGAGGATATGCAACTCCTTATCGAGTCTCCCCTAATACCAGATGATGTCATTATCTCTGGTGCTATTTACGATGTGGATACAGGAAGTATGACAGTCGTAGAATTATAAATACTTCATTTAGAAAGAAAGTGTATGAAGAAAAACAGTATTTTATTTATTTTTATTTTATTGCTATGTATTGGTTTGCAGTATGAAACCATCTACTATACGGACGGTTCGATGTCAGGTGCGGAATATGGACTAATGGGAGTTTCTATCTTTCTAGCTCTCTTTTACATGATTCCGGCTCTTTATTTCCTTTTCCGTATTGGGAAAAAATGGGAATTACCCAAGAAGGCCTTGATTCTGTCTTTATTGGGTGGGATGTTCCTTTCAGGCTGGTTGTCTAGTTTTGCTAATACCTATATCCATGATTTATTGGAGGTTCTTTTCCCAGATAGTGCATTTTTAAATGCCTTTGAAAGTGCTATTGTGGCTCCTTTGGTAGAAGAACCCTTGAAATTATTGCCACTTGTTTTTGTTTTAGCTTTGGTTCCTGTGCGAAAATTAAAATCTTTGTTTTTACTTGGGATTGCTTCTGGTTTGGGATTCCAAATGATTGAGGATATTGGCTACATTCGTACGGATTTGCCAGAGGGATTTGACTTTACTATTTCGAGAATTTTAGAGCGTATCATCTCAGGAATTGCCTCTCACTGGACTTTTTCAGGTCTGGCTGTAGTAGGTGTTTACTTGCTTTACAGAGCCTATAAAGGGCAGAAGACTGGCAAGAAAGAGGGGCTTATTTTCCTAGGTTTAGCCTTGGGAACTCACTTCTTATTTAACTCTCCTTTTGTAGAATTGGAGACAGAGTTGCCATTAGCGATTCCAGTGGTTACAGCTATTACTCTCTATGGTTTTTATCAGGCTTATCGCTTTGTTGAGAAGCACAATGAGTTGATGAACTAGAATATTTTTCAAAAGAATGATGCAGGGGCACAAATATGCTGCCCTTCTTTTATTTTTGATTGAAAAATAGTGTAAAAAGCGCTACAATGGTAGATGGAAAAATCTTGTGAAAAGCACAAGTGATACATATATACCGGAGGAAATCATGTCTTTTTCTGATTTAAAGCTGTTTGCCCTTTCTTCTAATCAAGAATTGGCAAAACGTGTAGCGCAGGAGATTGGGATAGAGTTGGGGAAATCAAGTGTCCGCCAATTTTCAGATGGAGAGATTCAGGTCAACATCGAAGAATCAATCCGTGGGAAACACGTCTTTATCCTACAATCAACTAGCTCGCCTGTAAATGACAATCTGCTTGAAATTTTGATTATGGTAGATGCTTTGAAGCGTGCGAGTGCAGAATCTGTCAATGTTGTCATGCCTTACTATGGGTATGCACGTCAGGATAGAAAGGCGAGAGCGCGTGAGCCAATCACTTCAAAACTTGTTGCAAATATGCTTGAAGTAGCTGGAGTGGATCGTTTGTTGACAATCGACTTGCATGCTGCGCAGATTCAAGGATTCTTTGATATTCCTGTGGATCATTTGATGGGAGCTCCTCTGATTGCGGATTATTTTGAGCGTCGTGGCATGGTTGGTTCTGACTATGTGGTTGTCAGCCCAGACCATGGAGGGGTGACTCGTGCTCGTAAGTTGGCAGAATTTTTGAAAACATCTATTGCTATCATTGACAAACGTCGTAGTGTTGATAAGATGAATACTAGTGAAGTCATGAACATCATCGGTAAGGTCGAAGGCAAGACTTGTATCTTGATTGATGATATGATTGATACAGCTGGAACGATTTGTCACGCAGCAGATGCCCTTGCAGAAGCTGGTGCTGTTGAAGTCTATGCGAGCTGTACGCACCCAGTTCTTTCTGGTCCTGCTATGGACAATATCCAAAAATCAGCTATTAAGAAATTGGTTGTTTTGGATACCATCTATCTCCCAGAAGAGCGTTTGATCGATAAGATTGAACAGATTTCAATCGCTCATCTCCTAGGGGATGCTATTGTACGTATCCATGAAAAACGCCCACTTTCTCCACTTTTCAGTATTGAGAAAAAGATTTAATGACCAAGCCTGAGATGATTCTCAGGTTTTTTTCATCTCTTTTCCGAATAAATAGATAGAGTCAGTGAATCTAGTAAAACTAGATTTAATACTCTTCGAAAATCAAATTCAAACCACGTTAACGTCGCCTTGCCGTACTCAAGTACAGCCTGCGGCTAGTTTCCTAGTTTGCTCTTTGATTTTCATTGAGTATAAGACTGTGGTATAATAAAAGGAGGAAAAGGATGATTCTCAGACATCCGGGCATCAGCCCAACCAATGACTTGGTAGCTAAGAAAATCTTTAGCAATCCAGAGATCACTTGTCAATTTATCCGCGATATGTTGGATTTACCAGCCAAAAATGTAACCATTTTGGAGGGAAGTAATATTCATGTTTTGCCTTCCATGCCTTACTCGGCACAGGATTTCTATACCAGTATAGACGTCTTGGCAGAGTTGGACAATGGCACGCAAGTAATTATTGAAATTCAAGTTCATCATCAGAATTTTTTCATTAATCGTTTGTGGGCTTACCTATGCAGTCAGGTCAATCAAAATCTAGAAAAAATTCGCCAGCAAGAGGGCAATACTCATCAGAGTTACAAACACATCGCACCAGTATACGCTATCGCAATCGTGGACAGCAATTATTTCCAAGATGATTTGGCTTTTCATAGCTTTAGTATGCGAGAGGACACGACAGGTGAAGTCTTAACCATCACAAATAACGGTCAAGAAAACCATCTAGTCAAGATGGCGTTCTTGGAATTAAAAAAATACAGAGAAACCAGCAAAGACGAGGTTCGCAAACCCTGGTTAGAGTTTTTCGGGAATAAACCCTTTACTCAGCAACCCGAGCGAGCTATCAGCCAAGCAGACCAACTGCTGGACTACAAGAGCTGGTCTGAGGAGGACAGGAAAATGTTTAGTCAACTACGTATGCGTGAAGAACAAGCATTATTGGCTCATGATTATGCCTTGGAAACAGCTAGGGCAGAGGGTCTTGAACAAGGTTTAGAGCGTGGTCTTGAACGTGGTAAAGTTGAAGGAAGAGTTTTTGCTTTTCTAGATATGGTTCGCCAAGGTCTTTTGCCTTCTGAGGTTGCGAGTGAGCAGCTGGGCATGACTGTCGCTGAGTTTGAGGCGTTGTTGTGAGACCAGTACAAATAACGGTCAAGAAAACCATCTGGTCAAGATGGCATTTTTGGAATTAAAAAAATACAGAGAAACCAGCAAAGACGAGGTTCGCAAGCCGTGGTTAGAGTTTTTCGGTAACAAGCCCTTTACCCAAGAACCCGAACGAGCCATCAGTCAAGCAGACCAACTGCTGGACTACAAGAGCTGGTCCGAGGAGGACAGGAAAATATTTAGTCAACTACGTATGCGCGAAGAACAAGCCTTGTTAGCACAGGACTATGCTTTGGAACAAGCTGAAGAAAGAGGATTGGAGCGTGGGAAAGTTGAAGGAAGGGAGGAAGGGAAACTTTTTGCCTTTCTGGATATGGCCCGTCAAGGTCTCCTGACTTCCAAGGTTGCCAGCCAGCAGTTGGGCATGACTGTCGCTGAGTTTGAGGCGCTGTTGTAAGACTATAGAATAGCTTATAACATAAAAGTGAACAGGACTGAAATATCGTCTTGTTCACTTTTTATTTTCTTCTAACCAATAGACGGAGTTCCAAGGAAAACACCCAAAACTCTCCCACTATAGCTGACAAAGAGCAAAAAAACAGGAGATTCCTCTCCTGTTTTATATTCTAGTTATTAGGATTATACCCATTCACCGTTGCCGTTTACAGTGTAACCATCTACAGTAGTGTTAACTGCAAGAGCACCTGATGCGTATGAGTAGTACCATTTTTCACCAACTTTGTACCAACCAGTTGCCATAGAACCGTTGCTGTTTAGGTAGTACCAAGTTCCGTTGTCTTTAACCCAACCAGTCGCCATAGCACCGTTGTCTTTTAGGTAGTACCAAGTATTACCATCTTTAACCCAACCAGTCGCCATAGCACCGTTGTCTTTTAGGTAGTACCAAGTGTTACCATCTTTAGCCCAACCTGTTTGCATTACGCCTTCAGCGTTTAGGTAGTACCAAGTTCCTTTATCGTTAACCCAACCAGTTGCTTTTTTACCTTTTGAGTCAACTACATAAGTCCAATTACCCTTAGCATCTTTGTTCCAACCAAATTGGAGAGGTGCTGGTTCTGGAGTTGGTTGAGCAGGTTTAAGAATATCTTCTAACACAAATGGTAATTTTTGTGCTTTATAGGCATCTTCAGCAGCCTTCTTCGCTGTATCGAAATCACTCTTAGCAGTGTTCAGATTTACTTCTGCGTCTTCAACTGCTTTGGCTGCTTTAGTTAGGTCAGTTTGTTTGTCATTTACAAAAGTAGTTAATTCTGCAAGCGTTTTGCCATCAACTGATCCTGTCTCATTAGCAATAGCCTTAGTTAATGCTTCAATCGCATCATCCAAAACTTTCAATTGCTTATCTGCCGCTTGCTTAGCATCCTTAAGATCTTTTACTTCTTTTTTCAGAGTATCCACGGTTGTAGCAGCTTCTTGTTTTGCTACTTCAGCATCACTCTTTGCTTTCTCTAATCTAACTCTGTCTTCGTTAAATTTTTTTACATCAGCAGCTGGAGCACCAGCAATAGGTTGCTTTGTACTTAATAAAGTTTCTAGTTCATTACTAGCCGCATCGAAGGTTGCTGTAGCCTTCTTCAAGTTAGCATAGGCAGTCAAATCTGTTTTCCCAACTACTACTGTTGTTGCAGTATCTGCTTCAGACCCTAACTGCTTTGTCTTTTCTGCTAACTCTTGTGTTTTGACACCATATTTATTTGTAGATGCGTCTGCATCTTTAGAAAGATCACCAGCAAAATCTGCTGCGATTTTTTCTTTTACCTCAGCAATTTTTGATTTTTTATCTTGAGCAGCTACATTATTGGCTTTAGCTGTACGAACAGCGTATACTGCATCAGAATATGCCTTTTTAGCCTCTTCGAATTTTGCTTCTACACTTGCATGTGTTTTCTTAGCCTTTTCTAAGGCAACATTTTTTTCACGCAATGTTTTTACTAAATCCTTGACCGCATTATACTGTTCCATCGTAAGGTCATTAGTATCTGTAGTAGCAGCTGGAGCTGTAATACCCAAAGCATCAGCAACTAATTTGTCAAAACTTGAATCTGCTGAAACAACTTGTACAGCACCAAATGCTGCAAGAGCGACTGCGCTTGTCAATAAAACTTTTTTCATCGTTTTATCTCCTTTATTTTTCTTTAAAATTTTTTTCGTAAGACTATCTTACTACCATACAGTATATAAATATTTGCAGGATTTGTCAAGGGTTTTCTTCGATTTTTTAAACTTTTCAGCTATTTTTTCAAAAAAAGGTTGAAAAAACGCCTTTGTAAGATGAAATACCCGTCAAATACCGTATCTTCCAAGTAAAAATCTCACAAACTTCTTAAACCTTGAGTCAAACCTCACATATCTAATCCACATAGATAGTTGGACAGAACTCACTTCTATGGTATTATCCTATAACCCCTTCCAAATGTCAAGCAAAAATGGCAAGTATTTTGGAAATAACTAGCCACTCCATTAACTTTCTACTATTTAAAATGTGACCTCATAACAAGGACTAAAACTTCGCGACTGACATATCCAACTGCTGGCTAGTAACCTATGAAGTCAAAAGACATTGACGAGCCATATCCAGAAAGGCAAAAAGTTTCCCTTCCTCCCTTCCTTCAACTTTCCCACGCTCCAATTCTCTTTCTTCAGCTTTTTCCAAAGCATAGTCCTGAGCTAACAAGGCTTGTTCTTAACGCATACGTAGTTGACTAAACATTTTCCTGTCCTCCTCGGACCAGCTCTTGTAGTCCAGCAGTTGGTCTGCCAAGACGTCTATACTGGTATAGAAATCCTGTGCCGAGTAAGGCATGGAAGGCAAAACATGAATATTACTTCCCTCTAAAATCGTTACATTTTTGGCTGGCAAGTCCAACATATCGCGAATAAATTGACAAGTGATTTCTGGGTTGCTAAAGATTTTCTTAGCAACCAAGTCATTGGTTGGGCTGATGCCCGGATGTCTGAGAATCATTCTTTCTCTCCTTTCATTATAGCACATTTTTAAATCTAGGTTTACTAGATTCACTGCTACTATCTATTTATTCGGAAAAAGTGTGAAAAATATTGGGTATCGCTCTTCTCAATGGTATTTTTTGGTGCTTTCCTTTATAATGGGTGTATGGATAAGAAAAAATTATTATTGATTGATGGGTCTTCTGTTGCTTTTCGGGCGTTTTTTGCCCTCTATCAGCAGTTGGACCGTTTTAAGAATGCGGCTGGTTTGCATACCAATGCGATTTATGGTTTCCAGTTGATGTTGAGTCATTTATTGGAGCGGGTTGAGCCTAGTCATATTTTGGTGGCCTTTGATGCGGGAAAGACCACCTTCCGTACTGAGATGTATGCGGACTATAAGGGAGGTCGGGCTAAGACTCCAGATGAGTTTCGGGAGCAGTTTCCTTTTATTCGTGAGTTGCTAGATCATATGGGGATTCGTCACTATGAGTTGGCCCAGTATGAGGCGGATGACATTATTGGGACACTGGATAAACTAGCAGAGCAGGATGGTTTTGATATTACCATTGTCAGTGGGGACAAGGACTTGATTCAGCTGACGGATGAGCATACGGTGGTTGAAATTTCTAAGAAAGGTGTGGCTGAGTTTGAGGCCTTTACGCCAGAATATCTTATGGAAAAGATGGGCATCACCCCGACTCAGTTTATCGATCTCAAGGCGCTCATGGGTGATAAGTCGGATAATATCCCTGGGGTGACCAAAATTGGTGAAAAGACGGGTATCAAGCTCTTGCTGGAGCATGGTTCGCTTGAGGGGATTTATGAAAATATCGATGGGATGAAGGCTTCTAAGATGAAGGAAAATCTTATCAATGATAAGGGACAGGCATTTTTGTCTAAAACACTAGCGACCATTGATACCAAGGCACCGATTGAGATTGGTTTGGAGGATTTGGTCTATAGTGGTCCAGATGTGGAAAATCTTGGGAAATTCTACAATGAGATGGGCTTCAAACAGCTCAAGCAGGCTTTAAATGTGTCGTCAGCTGATGTGGCTGAAAGTTTGGACTTTACTATCGTTGAGCAAGTCAGTCAAGATATGCTGAGTGAAGAGTCTATCTTCCACTTTGAACTCTTTGGTGAGAATTACCATACGGATAATTTGGTTGGTTTTGCCTGGTCTTGTGGGGATAAGCTTTATGCTACAGACAAGCTTGAACTTTTGCAAGAGCCTATTTTCAAGGATTTTCTAGAAAAAACACCTTTGAGGGTGTATGACTTTAAGAAAGCTAAAGTTCTCTTGCATCGTTTGGGTGTGGATTTGCAGGCGCCTGCTTTTGACAGTCGTTTGGCTAAATATCTCCTTTCGACTGTGGAGGACAATGAAATTGCGACCATCGCTAGTCTTTATGGTCAGACTTACTTGGTCGATGATGAGACTTTCTATGGTAAGGGAGTCAAGAAGGCCATTCCTGAACGCGAGAAATTCTTGGAACATTTGGCGCGTAAGCTTGCTGTTTTGGTTGAGACTGAGCCTATTTTGCTTGAAAAACTCAGTGAAAATGGGCAATTAGAGCTTCTTTATGATATGGAGCAACCTCTGGCTTTTGTCCTTGCCAAGATGGAAATTGCTGGGATTACGGTCAAGAAAGAGACCTTGCTTGAGATGCAGGCTGAAAATGAGTTTGTTATTGAAAAACTGACTCAGGAGATTTACGAACTGGCTGGTGAGGAGTTTAATATTAACTCGCCTAAGCAGTTGGGCGTGCTTCTCTTTGAAAAATTGGGGCTACCTCTAGAATACACTAAGAAAACTAAGACTGGATACTCGACAGCGGTGGATGTCTTGGAGCGCCTGGCTCCTATTGCTCCGATTGTTAAGAAAATTCTTGACTATCGTCAGATTGCTAAAATTCAGTCTACTTATGTAATTGGCTTGCAAGACTGGATTTTGGCTGATGGCAAGATTCATACTCGCTATGTGCAGGATTTGACCCAGACTGGGCGTCTGTCTAGTGTGGATCCAAACTTGCAAAATATTCCTGTGCGTTTGGAGCAGGGCCGTCTCATTCGTAAGGCTTTCGTACCTGAATGGGAGGATAGCGTTCTGCTCAGCTCGGACTATTCACAGATTGAATTGCGAGTTTTGGCGCATATCTCTAAGGATGAGCACTTGATTAAGGCCTTCCAAGAGGGGGCAGATATCCATACTTCAACAGCTATGCGTGTCTTTGGAATTGAACGTCCTGAGGATGTGACGCCAAACGACCGTCGCAATGCCAAGGCCGTCAACTTTGGAGTGGTTTACGGGATTTCAGATTTTGGTTTGTCTAATAATTTGGGCATTAGCCGTAAGGAGGCCAAGGCCTACATTGATACCTACTTTGAACGCTTCCCAGGTATTAAAAACTACATGGATGAAGTGGTGCGTGAGGCGCGTGATAAGGGCTATGTAGAGACACTTTTCAAGCGTCGTCGTGAGTTGCCAGATATCAATTCGCGCAATTTTAATATTCGTGGTTTTGCAGAGAGGACGGCTATTAATTCACCAATCCAGGGATCGGCGGCAGATATTCTCAAGATTGCCATGATTCAGCTGGATAAAGCCTTGGTTGCAGGTGGTTATCAGACTAAGATGCTTCTGCAAGTGCACGATGAAATCGTCCTTGAAGTTCCTAAATCGGAACTGGCAGAGATGAAAAAATTAGTGAAACAAATCATGGAAGAAGCCATTCAACTCAGTGTTCCCCTCATTGCAGATGAAAATGAAGGGGCAACCTGGTACGAGGCTAAATAAAAAGGGGGCTAGTCCTCCTTTTTTGTAGTAGAATTCTGCAAGCCTTTTCAAAATATGCTATACTGATGAAAAAGGAGGATTTCTATGAGTCAAGAATTTATCAATCCAAGTGATGGTGTGATTCGTCAGTATCTAGCAACGAGTAAAACCCTTGCTGTAGTGGGTTTGTCAGACCGTGAAGAAACAACTAGCAATCGAGTGACCAAGGAAATGCAGGCTCGGGGTTATAAAATCATCCCAGTCAATCCCAAGGTAGCAGGTGGCGAAATCTTGGGTGAAAAGGCTTATGCAAGCCTCGCTGAGATTCCTTTTCCTGTAGATATTGTTAATGTTTACCGGCGCAGTGAATTTTTGCCAGATGTGGCGCGTGATTTTCTCAAAGCTGATGCAAAGATTTTTTGGGCACAGCTAGGACTTGAAAGTCTAGAAGCGGAAGAAATCTTGCGTGCTGGAGGATGTGATGATATCGTGATGAATCGTTGCATCAAGAGAGAACACACACGCTTGATTGAGGAAGCATAAGAAAAAGGTAGCTGGTGGGCTACCTTTTGTGTTATACTCAATGAAAATCAAAGAGCAAACTAGCCGCAGGCTGCTCAAAAAACTGTTTTGAGGTTGTAGATAAGACTGACGAAGTCAGTCACATATATACGGCAAGGCGACGTTGACGTGGTTTGAAGAGATTTTCGAAGAGTATTAGAAAATGCCGATAAGGGTTTGCATACCAAGACTAGTGAGGATGATGGCAATCCAGCAGATGGCTCCGAGGATAATAGATTTTCCACTGGATTTAACCATAGATACCAGATTGGTTTTGAGACCGATAGCACTCATGGCCATGATAATGAGGAATTTGGAAAGTTGTTTGAGTGGGGTAAAGAAACTACTGGATACCCCGAGAGAGGTCAGTAGGGTAGTTAGGAGAGATGCAAGGATAAAGTAAAGGATAAATAACGGGAAGAATTTTTTCAGTTGGACGCCTTGGCTGTTTTCTTTCTGGCGACTTTGCCAGTAGGAGAGAAAGAGAGTGATAGGAATGATAGCCAAGGTACGCGTGAGTTTGACAATGGTTGCAGATTCAAGGGTATTAGCCTGGTAAAGGCTGTCCCAGGCGCTGGCGGTAGCTGTTACAGAGGAAGTGTCATTGACCGCAGTTCCTGCAAAGAGTGCGAAGCCTTCATTGGATAGATGAAGCCAGGTACCTAGCGTTGGAAAGATGAGCGCAGCCAAGACATTGAAGAAAAAGATAACGGAGATGGCTTGGGCGACTTCCTTTTCCTTGGCATGGATAACGGGCGCTGTCGCTGCAATGGCAGAGCCCCCACAGATAGAAGAACCCACTCCAATCAAGGTAGCCAGTTTTGTGTCCAGTGCAAAGAAACGCTGGAAGAGGTAGGCAACAATCAAGGCTATTGAAATGGTGGACAGGATGACAGGGAGTGAAGATTGTCCAACTGCGAAGACTTGCGAGATATTGAGACCAAAACCAAGCAAGATAACAGCATATTGAAGCAATTTCTTGGAACTAAAGGTCAATCCCGCATCCAGTTGTTTATAGGGCGAGAGAAAGGGATGGAGAAGCATGCCTATGAAAATTGCAAAGACAGGCGCGCCAATAACAGGGAAGAATCCTCCTAAGTACCAAGATACGATTGAAATCAGAAGGCAGGTCAAGATGCCTGCTCCATTTTTTGATAGAAATGACATAAAAACCTCCAAATAGAATCTGTTACCATTATAGACCTGTAAAGAGGAAAAGTAAAATAGAAAGTGGAAAGCTATTCTATCATGTATTTTTGCGGTCGGGGGGCTTTTGTAGTATAATAGAGATACGTTTTGAAAGTAGGAGGTATCTATGGACTTAACTAAGCGCTTTAATAAACAGTTAGATAAGATTCAAGTTTCGTTGATTCGTCAGTTTGACCAGGCTATTTCGGAGATTCCTGGGGTCTTGCGTTTGACCTTGGGGGAGCCTGATTTTACAACGCCAGATCATGTCAAGGAGGCGGCCAAGCGAGCGATTGACCAGAACCAATCCTACTATACAGGGATGAGTGGTCTGTTGACTTTACGTCAGGCAGCCAGTGACTTTGTTAAGGAAAAGTACCAACTGGACTATGCTCCTGAAAATGAAATCTTGGTTACAATTGGGGCGACAGAGGCTTTATCTGCTACTTTGACAGCTATTTTGGAAGAGGGAGACAAGGTGCTCTTGCCAGCTCCTGCTTATCCGGGTTATGAGCCAATTGTCAATCTAGTTGGGGCAGAGATTGTCGAGATTGACACAACTGAAAATGGTTTTGTCTTGACTCCTGAGATGTTGGAGAAGGCCATTTTGGAGCAAGGTGACAAGCTCAAGGCAGTTATTCTCAACTATCCAGCTAATCCGACAGGAATTACCTACAGTCGGGAGCAGTTGGAGGCCTTGGCAGCTGTTTTACGCAAGTACGAAATTTTCATTGTCTGTGATGAGGTTTACTCAGAATTGACCTATACGGGCGAAGCGCATGTGTCTCTAGGAACGATGTTGAGAGATCAGGCTATTATTATCAATGGTCTATCTAAATCACATGCCATGACCGGTTGGCGTTTGGGACTGATTTTCGCTCCTGCGGCCTTCACAGCCCAGTTAATCAAGAGTCACCAGTACTTGGTGACTGCCGCAAATACCATGGCTCAACATGCTGCGGTAGAAGCCTTGACGGCTGGTAAAAATGATGCGGAACCTATGAAGAAGGAATACATCCAGCGTCGGGACTATATTATCGAGAAAATGACTGCTCTTGGTTTTGAGATTATCAAACCAGACGGTGCCTTCTATATCTTTGCTAAGATTCCAGCGGGCTACAATCAAGACTCCTTTGCTTTTCTGAAGGATTTTGCACAGAAGAAGGCCGTTGCCTTTATCCCTGGAGCAGCCTTTGGGCGTTATGGGGAAGGTTATGTGCGTCTGTCTTATGCGGCCAGCATGGAGACTATCAAAGAAGCTATGAAACGGCTTGAGGAGTATATGAGAGAAGCATGATTCAGTCTATCACGAGTCAAGGCTTGGTGCTCTACAATCGCAATTTTCGTGAGGATGATAAGCTAGTCAAGATTTTTACAGAGCAGTCTGGCAAACGGATGTTTTTCGTCAAACACGCTGGTCAGTCTAAGCTGGCGCCGGTTATTCAGCCCTTGGTGCTGGCACGATTTCTCTTGCGAATCAATGATGATGGGCTCAGTTACATTGAGGACTATCATGAGGTGATGACTTTTCCCAAGATTAATAGTGACCTCTTTGTCATGGCTTATGCGACCTATGTAGCGGCTCTTGCAGATGCTAGTTTGCAGGACAATCAGCAGGATGCTCCCTTGTTTGCTTTTTTGCAAAAGACTTTGGAGTTGATGGAAGCTGGCTTGGATTATCAAGTCTTGACCAATATTTTTGAAATCCAAATCTTGACCCGATTTGGTATTAGTCTCAATTTTAATGAGTGTGTCTTTTGTCATCGGGTCGGTCAGGCTTTTGACTTTTCTTTCAAATATGGAGCCTGCCTCTGCCCAGAGCATTATCATGAGGATGAGAGACGTTGCCATCTCAATCCCAATATCCCTTATCTGCTCAATCAATTTCAAGCTATTGATTTTGAGTCTTTGGAGACCATTTCGCTCAAGCCTGAAATCAAGCAAGAGCTACGCCAATTTATGGATCAACTCTACGAAGAGTACGTTGGGATTCACCTAAAATCAAAGAAATTTATTGATTCCCTAGCAGACTGGGGACAATTACTAAAAGAGGAAAAGAAATGAAAAAAATCGCAGTAGATGCCATGGGGGGAGATTACGCACCTCAGGCCATCGTTGAGGGTGTCAATCAAGCCCTAGCTGACTTTTCGGATATTGAGGTTCAACTCTACGGAGATGAAAGCAAAATCAAGCAATATCTGACAGCGACAGAGCGCGTCAGCATTATCCATACGGATGAGAAGATTGATTCAGACGATGAACCTACGAGAGCTATTCGGAAGAAGAAAAATGCCAGTATGGTATTGGCAGCCAAGGCTGTCAAAGAGGGTGAAGCAGACGCTGTCCTCTCAGCTGGGAATACAGGTGCTTTGTTGGCTGCTGGATTCTTCATCGTGGGTCGTATCAAGAACATCGACCGTCCTGGGCTTATGTCGACCTTGCCGACTGTAGATGGGAAGGGTTTTGACATGCTAGACCTTGGTGCCAATGCGGAAAATACAGCCCAGCACCTCCATCAATACGCGGTTCTAGGTTCCTTCTATGCTAAAAATGTCCGTGGTATTGCGCAACCACGTGTTGGTTTGCTCAATAATGGAACAGAGAATAGTAAGGGCGACCCGCTTCGTAAGGAGACCTATGAATTACTAGCGGCTGATGAAAGTTTAAACTTTATCGGAAATGTGGAAGCACGTGATTTGATGAATGGCGTTGCGGATGTTGTTGTGGCAGATGGTTTCACGGGAAACGCTGTGCTCAAATCCATTGAAGGGACAGCCATGGGAATTATGGGCTTGCTCAAGACAGCTATTACAGGTGGTGGTCTTCGAGCGAAACTAGGCGCCCTCCTTCTCAAGGATAGTCTCAGAGGTTTGAAAAAACAGCTCAACTATTCAGATGTTGGTGGAGCGGTCTTGTTTGGTGTCAAGGCACCGGTTGTCAAGACTCATGGCTCAAGCGATGCCAAGGCTGTCTATAGTACGATTCGCCAGATTCGTACCATGCTAGAAACAGACGTAGTTGCCCAGACTGCGCGTGAATTTTCAGGAGAATAAAAGAGATGACAGAAAAAGAAATTTTTGACCGTATTGTGACCATTATCCAAGAGCGACAGGGAGAGGATTTTGTCGTGACAGAATCCTTGAGTCTGAAAGACGATTTGGATGCTGACTCAGTTGACTTGATGGAGTTTATCTTGACACTGGAAGATGAATTTAGTATTGAAATCAGTGATGAGGAAATTGATCAACTGCAAAGTGTAGGAGATGTGGTTAAGATCATTCAAGCAAAATAAAGATAAGAAGTTCCAAGGCATTTGCTTTGGAATTTTTCTTTGGTTCAAGTGACCGTTTAGGAACAGATTTAGTCTTTCTAGGGACAGGAGAAATTTGAGGACAAATAAGGGATATAATGAAATCAGAAAAATCAATCTCCAAAAAGGAGAAAAAAGAAAGGATTTTCACGATGAAAAAATATCTTTATTCTAGTTTGTTAGTTCTTGCAGGAGGCGTTCTCCTAGCAAATACTACGGTAGCCTATGCTGATTCCCCATCAGCAAGTGAGAAAGAAGCGATTGCTCAATTAGTTAATCAAGGCAAGATAAAAGCTGAAGAAGCTGATCAAGTAAAATTGATTGGTTTTGAAGATAAAGAAACCCAAGCAGAGGGAAATCAAGAGAAGAAAGCTTTCAATCAATATCGTGATCCGAAAGGAACATGGATGCAAACCAATGGTAAATGGTGGTTTAAATACGGTTCAGGTGGTTATGCTAAAAATTGGGAACAATTAGATGGCAAGTGGTACTATTTTGATGACCAAGGATGGATGAAAGAAAATACTTGGATTCAACCTGATGGTAATTATTACTACTTATCTGCTAGTGGTGCTATGGTCACTGGTTATCAACGTGTGAATGGTACACCATACTTCTTTAGAGACAGTGGTGTATGGGTAGAAAATCGTGGACAGGCACTTGGTGAATATGCCGAGACATTTGTAGGGAAAATCCCATATGTTTGGGGTGGGGCAGATTTGAATAGTGGCGTAGATTGCTCAGGATTTACGATGGCTATTCATGCTAAGTTTGATATTAGTATTCCTAGAGTGACCTATGGTCAAGCAACAGGAGGAAGTTATGTAAGTAATGGTTCTCAACAAGCTGGAGATTTGATTTTGTATAATAGTGAAGAGACAAATGACCATGTAGGTATTTATGTTGGTGGTGGAAAGGTAGTTCATGCTCCATATCCAGGTCAATATGTTTCTTATATGGATCAATATGCTATTACTCAAAATACAATTCGTAGATATTGGTAATATTGTCTAATCTTTCACAATATTATTGACTTTGATTATGAAAAGTATTAGAATATAGCTAAATAAAGAGGGGAAACCCTCCTGTAGCTATTCAATAAAGGAGGAAATGGCTATGAAAAAATCTAAACTTCTCACACTTGGTTTGCTTGCAGGCGCTGGTTTACTTTTGACAATCAATCAAGCACAGGCTGCAGATACTTGGGTTAAAAATGGTGCTGACTGGAATCTTTCTCAAGATGGCAGTCTAGTTAAAAATAAATGGGTACAAAATGCTGGTTCTTGGTACCATTTTGACGGTTCTGGTAAAATGCAGACAGGCTGGCTCAAAGACGGCAATACATGGTATTCACTAGCAGATAGTGGCGCTATGCGTACTGGCTGGTACAAGGAAGGTGACACATGGTACTCACTAGCTAATAGTGGTGCTATGCGTACAGGTTGGTACAAAGAAGGATCTACTTGGTACTACCTAAAAGGCAGTGGCGCTATGGCAACAGGATGGGCAACTGCAAATGGTCAATGGTCTTACTTTGAAAAATCAGGTGCTATGGTAGCAGATAGAGCTGTCCCAGCCAGTGATGGGGAAAGTTATGTCATTGGTAAGGATGGCTATCTAGCAAATAGAAAAGATGCTGGATACAATATTCATGATATTGTCAAACTTGGAGATGGGCAAGAATATTTGCTAAATGCTAAAGGTGACGATGTTATTATTGAAAAAAATGCTTGGTATATCAGACCAGAGTTTAAGAAGTTTTCTAATAAATATGGAGATGAGGTTTCAAATACTACCTTAGCTCTGGTAGATAATAAAGACGAAGGACAAGAAATTGATCCTAAGGCAGTTGTACAGAACTTCCAAAACTTACCAAATCGCTACTACTTTGATGAAAATGGACATCGTGTGGTTAATATCCCCGCAATGACCACCTATTCAGAGATTAAAAAAGTTGGCAATGATGTCTATTTAGAAAATCCAGGTGCACGACTTCGTCTTGGAGCTACCAGTTTCACAATCAATAACAATAAACTATACTATTTAGAAAATGAGCAAGGTAAGCTCAAAACAGGTTACTTTGTATTAATTGATGATGGAGCAACCACTACACACCATCATATCCTAGCCTATGCGGGTCAATCTGGTGAAATTCTTAAGATGAAACGCTTGCCATCAGGAGTTTCAGATTATCTTGATAAAGAAATTGATGGTTTATATGGTGAAAAAATTAAAATTGAATCTCCACACTCAAACGAATATTATAAAGTGGTTGTGGTTAAATAAAAATAATATCTTCACAACTAATTATTAACACTCTAACCAATATACCATTTTCAGGAGGCTTTAGATTTCTTGTATTTTAAAAGGAAACTAAAGCCTTTTGTGGATTTATAAGGGGTTAGAGAGGATATAAAAGTATGAAAAGGAGTCTGTCATGGAAATGAAAAATACATTTGTAGAATTAGAACAATTTGAAGAGTTAACCCCAGAGGTATTGGAGGAAGTGAATGGTGGAGGGATTTTTGAAGATATTTACCATTGGCTACATCTACTCCCAGATCCAAGATAGTATTTTGATTAAAATGTGTTAACTAAACAGATTTATGATTATATTACTTGAATTTTTAGTGTTTATATTGATTTTAATCAATATTTTAGCTCCTCCGATTTATCTAGGTAGTCAACTCTCTAAAGCATTTTATGACAAACGCTCTATATTTCTTTGGGTAGTTTTTCATCTATTTGCTACCTTCGTTTTTCCGAGTTTCTTGCATGTTGCCAATTTATTATTCTTTTATATAATATTTTGGATTGTGTTAAAGAAAAAGAAGAAGGAAGCTCTCTTTCTTGCCCTTTATCTATTTATGTTTTATCAAAGTATTCGATATTTGGTTTTGACATTTATAATACGATTGATATTTGACTACTCTGAACTATCTGATTTCTTGCATAGTGGATTTGATTCTGTATTTAGTTTGATTTCGTTGTTTTTGTCTGTTGTCATTTTAAGACGATGGGGAATTGATTTCAATATATTATTTTTAGATAAATTTCAATCGTTAGTGACGAAAAGTATGTGGATCTTATCCTTATTGTTTGGTTTCAGACTGTTTTCATCCATCATGTCTGGAGGATGTAATCCTTTCTACGTTCGATTTGATACGACCATTTCTCTCCTGATTTTCATCCTATTTTTCTCTTGGCTCTTTTACATTAAGCATTTGGAGCAGGTTTATCGTGATGAGCAGACCATTCAGAGACAAGAAGATGAAAATCGTTCCTTGCAAGGGATGGTGGATAAGCTGGGTCATCTCTATGATGAAGTTCGAGGTTTCCGTCATGATTTTGCAGGGATTGTCGCTAGCATGGAGCCTGCCATAGCCAATCAAGACATGGCCGAGGTGTCTACCATTTATCAAGATGTCTTTCTAAAGACCAATGAAAAGCTGAGAAAGGCGGACTACACAGCCTTTAATCTTCACAATATCCATGATATAGCCATTCGTAATACCTTGGCAAAAGCCATGATTGTGGCAGATAATCAGGGAATTCATTTTAGTTTGGAGACGGTGGGGGTTGTCGAAGAGCTGGCATTGCCGATGTTGGAGGCTATTCGGATCCTCTCTATCCTTACGACAAATGCCTTGGAAGCAGCCAGTGAGGCTGAAAATCCGCAGATTCGGGTTGCTTTGTTGGCAGGTGATAGAAGTGTCCGTTTTATCATTGAAAACACTCGTAAGAAAGAAGAACTGAATCCCAGCATTCTCAGTCAAAAGGGGTATTCGACCAAGGGTAACCACAGTGGACTGGGCTTAGCGACCTTGGAGGATATGGTTTTTCATTATGATTTAAACTTAGATACCCAGCTAGGAGAGACGACTTTTAGACAAGATTTAGAATTGCCATTTAAGGATGAGAAACGAGGGGGAGAGGAATGAGAATTTTAGTTTTGGAAGACGATAGAGTCCAGCAAGGACGGATAGAGCAGACTTTACTAGATATTGGTCGCTCTCGCAATTTAAGATTGGAAATTGATATTGCCAAAAACTATGGGGACGTTGAAAAGTATTCTCAGTATTTTGACCATTATCAGCTCTATTTATTAGATTTAGAGATTGATGGAGAGCGTGAACGGGGCTTTCAGGTTGCTCAACAGGTTCGGGAGCGAGATCCCTTTACAAGCATTGTCTTTGTGTCCACTCACTCGGAGGCCTTGCCTCTAGCTTTTCGCTATCACTTGTCTGCCTTGGATTTTATTTCCAAGGATCAGCCAGAGGAAGATTACCGTCATCAGTTGGAGCGCTGTCTGGACTATGTACTGGCAGTGGACAAGAGGGAAAATATGCGTCTCTTCACCTATAGTTTTGAGGGAAGACGTGGCTTTACTCTGCCCTACCATGAAATTTTAGCCTTTGAAACCTCAGTGGAATCCCACCGTATCAAGGTTTATTATGCCAATCATTCTATCAAGACCATTTATGGCAGTCTCAAGGATATCGCTGCCAAGGCTGAAAAAGATTACTTTGTCTATGCCAATCGCAATACTTTAGTCAGTTTACAGGCAATTGAAGAGATGACTGCCACAGAAGTGACCTTGTTAGAAGGCTTGCATTTCCCCGTATCACGAACAGCCAGAAGAACCCTAAAAAAACATCTCAATGTCTAATATCTGTTAGACTTGGATGAGTTTATCAATAAGAATGTCGGAAAATTTTCTGATATTCTTATTTTTTTGACTTCTTTTTCGAATAGATAAGTAAGAGGAAACAGAAAGGAGTTTGCTTCATGTATCTACCAATTTTCTATTCATGGTACATTAAATTATTTTTCAAATAAATTTAATTTAGTTGTACATTTTCGAAATTTTTTTCGAATAGATAAGTAAGAGGAAACAGAAAGGAGTCTGGTTTATGTATCTACCAATCTTGTATCCGTGGTTCATTAAATTATTTTTTAAATAAAATTTAATTTAGTTGTACATTTTCGAAATTTTTTTCGAATAGATAAGTAAGAGGAAACAGAAAGGAGCCTGGTTTATGTATCTACCAATCTTGTATCCGTGGTTTATTAAGTTATTTTTTAAATGAAATTTAATTTAGTTGTTCATTTTCGAAAATTTTTTTCGAATAGATAAGTGAGAGGAAAAAGAAAGGAATAAAATAATGAAAGAACATTATTATGGATTTGTTGAGCTGACTTCGGAAGAATTGACCGATATTCAAGGTGGAGAAAATTGGACGAAGACACTTGCAGATTGGTACGTTGGATTTCGTAGAGGTTTAGGTTTTTAGGGGATAAGCGATGAATGAAATGAATGATAAGTGTACTATTGAAGTATTAAAGGAAAGCGACTTAGCCTTGCTGGTGGGTGGTAGCAAGGAAAGTTATCAACGGGGTTTAATTACAGGTCTATTGTTACGTAGTGTATTTATTGGAACTCCATTTTTTAGAAGATAAGATTTAGAGAGTAAAGTTTATCTACAACAATGAATGGCATATATGAAAAATGAAACACAAATAACTACCTTCTTCAATCGTTAATAATCAAAAAAGGAGAATAAGATGGAACAAATTAAAAATATGGAAGATAGTTTTCATGTAATGAGTCATGAGGAATTGGCCGATGTAGAAGGAGGCTTGTTGTTTGGTCTGGTAGTAGTTGGAGGAGTCGCAATTGCAGGAACATTTTTATTGGGTGCGGTAGATGGTGCTTCAGGAGTACATGCTAAGCGTCGTGGACGTTAATAGGGAAGGAAGAGCGCCAATGGAACGCATAATAGAAAGTTGGATTACTAGGGTAGAGAATTTTTACAGTTTGCAGTCAATTCCTGTAAAAGTATTAATTTTCATAGTTGGAGTAGTTGGGATTTATGCTTTAGGGACATTAATTTTAGGTCCTATTTATTGGGCAGGCCAGAAGTTTGGCGAAACAATTTACAATTATTTGTTTTAATAAAAAATTATAGATAAAGAGGAACAAATACAATGAATATGATAAAAATTGAAGAAAGATTTACAAGTCTCACAGAAAAAGATTTAGCAACAGTAGAGGGCGGTCGAGTGTCATGGAGAGGTAATATTAACATCGATGTCCATAAAGTGATTGATAGTACGGGAAGATTTTTCGGTGGTATCTATAATGCTGGTAGAGCATTTGGGCGAAATGTTTACAATGCATTTTATTAATATAGTTTATTAAAATTGACATCATATATTATATTTTTGAATTCTTTTTCGAATAGACCATAATCTGATTGTAGTCAGAGAGGCATTTCTATGTTTTTAAAAAAAGAAGTGATATTATTAGGGGTATTGTTATCGCTACGTATTATTTTTACTATCGTTCAAATTTTAATTGACTATAAAATATTATCAGGACAGTATAGTGTAAATTTTATGGATATTTCAGAAGTATTTACTTATCCAATACTCATTTTAATCATTTACATAGCAATAAAATATAATACAAAGGAGTAATGACGAACATGAATCAAAAGGATTTGGTGCATGTGAATGGCAGCGTTTTTCCGCCATTCTTGTCAGGTAAATAGGAGTCTAACATGAAAACATTTTTATTAGGTTTTGCTGAGGGGTATTTTATCGTATCGCTCATAATCTACATCGCAACGTATTTGATTTTGAGAAATCCAACCAATACCCTATTTTATCCAGAAATTTACCCTGTTTTATTTGGGCTCTTTTATCTAGGATATAAGGCCAATAAAAAGCAAGTAGAGTGAGCAGTTAAGAATGACTTGTTAGTCTTCGCTGAAAATGGTTAGAGTAGAATCTAAGAATGCACCACATTGGAGTTTAATATGAAATTCGTTAAATCAGTATTGAAAGTTTTGCCTGAAATCATGGTATTACTTAGTTCAATGTCTTATATCATCATCAGATTAGTGGCTGACATAAATAAAGTATCTTTACCTACTTGGTTTGATAATTTTAATATACCCACGGTTGCATTATTTATGATGGTCTTCATTCTTTTATACAGAAGTAAAGAAAAAAAGAATAGATAGATTTGAAGCGGTAGACGCTCTATAGGGAATAGGTGTCTTATAGTAACGAATCAAAAAAAAGGAGTAACTATGAATCGTAATTTAGAACGGTGTTATCTATTCTGACTAGGAATAGATTATACCAGAGGTGGCTTAGAAATAGCAGGGACATTAGTAATTGAAGTAATGAATAGGATGTTGTAAATGTTACTACCAATGATTTATTTGTCCCAAGCTTGCCTAGGGTGTCAGTAAAAACATCATTTTCCTTTCAATAGCATATTTTTAGTAGGTAGGACGTTTGTTCTGCCTATTTTTTGCCAAAAAAGTGTAGTTGAGCTGTTTATTTGGAGTTTTACATGTATTTTTTGATAAAATAGGTATAGAAATTAGGAGAGTTGAAGAAAAAAATGAATAAGATTTTAAAATATTTTTTAGTATTTGTTTTTTTATTTTTAATGAATATTTTCATCTTTAAGATACTAGCAACTCTGGGATTTCAGCTGACAATGAGTGAAAAGAGTTATATTGTACCACCTCTGTTTTCGATTATCGTTTTATACATGATTGACAAAAGAATTGGGAAGAAAAATAAATAAATATATATTTTAGGTAGGACGTTTGTTCTGCCTATTTTTTTATCCCAAAAGTGCAGTTGGGAGGTAGATAGGCGCATTTGGGGAAGAAGTCCAGTTTTTGTTTGGGAATTGGGGTAAGATAGATATTATCAGATGAGTTTAGGAAAAAGGAGATGAATATGAAATTTGGGAAACGTCACTATCGTCCGCAGGTGGATCAGATGGACTGCGGTGTAGCTTCATTAGCCATGGTTTTTGGCTACTATGGTAGCTATTATTCTTTGGCTCACTTGCGAGAATTGGCCAAGACGACCATGGATGGGACGACGGCTTTGGGCTTGGTCAAGGTGGCAGAGGAGATTGGCTTTGAGACGCGAGCGATCAAGGCGGATATGACACTCTTTGACTTGCCAGATTTGACTTTTCCTTTTGTTGCCCATGTGCTTAAGGAAGGGAAATTGCTCCACTACTATGTGGTGACTGGGCAGGATAAGGATAGCATTCATATTGCTGATCCAGATCCTGGGGTGAAGTTGACTAAACTGCCACGTGAGCGTTTTGCGGAAGAATGGACAGGAGTGACTCTTTTTATGGCACCGAGTCCAGACTATAAGCCTCATAAGGATCAAAAGAATGGTCTGCTCTCTTTTATCCCTATATTAGTGAAGCAGCGTGGCTTGATTGCTAATATCGTTTTGGCGACCCTCTTGGTGACCTTGATTAACATTGTGGGTTCTTATTATCTGCAGTCTATCATTGATACCTATGTGCCAGATCAGATGCGTTCGACGCTGGGGATTATTTCTATTGGTTTGGTCATTGTTTATATTCTCCAGCAGATCTTGTCTTATGCTCAGGAGTATCTCTTACTTGTTTTGGGGCAACGCTTGTCTATTGATGTGATTTTGTCCTATATCAAGCATGTTTTTCACCTGCCTATGTCCTTTTTTGCGACACGCAGGACAGGGGAAATCGTGTCTCGTTTCACGGATGCTAATAGTATCATCGATGCGCTGGCTTCGACCATTCTTTCGATTTTCCTAGATGTGTCAACGGTTGTCATTATTTCCCTTGTTTTATTTTCGCAAAATACCAATCTCTTTTTCATGACCTTATTGGCACTACCTATCTACACAGTGATTATCTTTGCTTTTATGAAGCCGTTTGAAAAGATGAATCGGGATACCATGGAAGCCAATGCGGTTCTGTCTTCTTCTATCATTGAGGACATCAATGGTATTGAAACTATCAAGTCCTTGACCAGTGAGAGTCAGCGTTACCAAAAAATTGACAAGGAATTTGTGGATTATCTGAAAAAATCCTTTACCTATAGTCGAGCAGAGAGTCAGCAAAAGGCTCTGAAAAAAGTTGCCCATCTCTTGCTCAATGTCGGCATTCTCTGGATGGGGGCTGTTCTGGTCATGGATGGCAAGATGAGTTTGGGGCAGTTGATTACCTATAATACCTTGCTAGTTTACTTTACAAATCCTTTGGAAAATATCATCAACCTGCAAACCAAACTTCAGACAGCGCAGGTCGCCAATAACCGTCTGAATGAGGTTTATCTGGTAGCTTCTGAGTTTGAGGAGAAGAAAACAGTTGGGGATCTGAGCTTGATGAAGGGAGAGATGACTTTCAAGCAGGTTTACTATAAGTATGGCTATGGTCGAGACGTCTTGTCGGATATCAATTTGACTATTCCGCAGGGTTCTAAGGTGGCTTTTGTGGGAATTTCAGGGTCAGGTAAGACGACCTTGGCCAAGATGATGGTTAATTTTTACGACCCAAGTCAGGGAGAGATTAGTCTGGGTGGTGTCAATCTCAATCAGATTGATAAAAAGACTCTGCGCCAGTATATTAACTATCTGCCTCAACAGCCCTATGTCTTTAACGGAACGATTTTGGAGAATCTTCTCCTTGGAGCCAAGGAAGGGACGACTCAAAAGGATATCTTACGGGCGGTCGAATTGGCAGAGATTCGGGAGGACATTGAGCGCATGCCACTGAATTACCAGACAGAATTGACTTCGGATGGGGCAGGGATCTCAGGTGGTCAACGTCAGAGAATTGCTCTGGCGCGTGCTCTCTTGACAGATGCGCCGGTCTTGATTTTGGATGAGGCAACTAGCAGTTTGGATATTTTAACAGAGAAGCGGATTGTCGATAATCTCATGGCTTTAGACAAGACCTTGATTTTCATTGCTCACCGCTTGACCATTGCAGAGCGGACAGAGAAGGTGGTTGTTTTGGATCAGGGCAAGATTGTTGAAGAAGGAAAACATGCTGATTTGCTTGCACAGGGTGGTTTTTACGCACATTTGGTGAATAGCTAGAAAGAGGAGAGAATGAAACCAGAATTTTTAGAAAGTGCGGAGTTTTATAATCGTCGTTACCATAATTTTTCCAGTCGGGTGATTGTCCCCATGTCCCTTCTGCTCGTGTTTTTACTTGGCTTTGCAATATTTGCAGAGAAGGAGATGAGTTTGTCTACTAGAGCTACTGTCGAGCCTAGTCGTATCCTTGCAAATATCCAGTCAACTAGCAATAATCGCATTCTTGTTAATCATTTGGAAGAAAATAAGCTGGTTAAAAAGGGAGAACTGTTGGTTCAATATCAAGAAGGGGCAGAGGGTGTCCAAGCGGAGGCCTATGCTAGTCAGTTGGACATGCTCAAGGATCAAAAAAAGCAATTGGAGTATTTGCAAAAGAGTCTGCAAGAAGGGGAGAACCACTTTCCAGAGGAGGATAAGTTTGGCTACCAAGCCACCTTTCGCGACTATCTCAGCCAAGCGGCTAGTCTTAGGGCTAGTACATCGCAACAAAATGAGACCATCGCGTCCCAGAATGCAGCAGCTAGTCAAACCCAAGCCGAAATCGGCAATCTCATCAGGCAAACAGAAGCTAAAATTCGCGATTACCAGACAGCTAAGTCAGCTATTGAAACAGGTGCTTCCTTGGCCAGTCAGAATCTAGCCTACTCTCTCTACCAGTCCTACAAGTCTCAGGGCGAGGAAAATCCGCAAGCTAAATCTCAGGCTGTTGCGCAGGTTGAAGCGCAGCTTTCTCAGTTAGAATCTAGTCTTGCTACTTACCGTGTTCAGTATGCAGGTTCAGGTACCCAGCAAGCCTATGCGTCAGGCTTAAGCAATCAATTAGAGTCCCTTAAATCCCAACATTTGGCTAAGGTCGGTCAGGAATTGACCCTTCTAGACCAGAAAATCTTGGAGGCAGAGTCAGGTAAGAAGGTACAGGGAAATCTTTTAGACAAGGGGAAAATTACGGCGAGTGAGGATGGGGTGCTTCATCTTAATCCTGAGACCAGTGATTCTACCATGGTAGCAGAAGGTACCCTACTAGCCCAACTCTATCCGTCCTTGGAAAAAGAAGGGAAAGCCAAACTAACAGCTTATCTTAGTTCAAAGGATGTAGCAAGGATCAAGGTCGGTGATTCTGTTCGCTATACGACGACTCATGATGCCAAGAATCAACTTTTCCTAGATTCTACTATTACAAGTATTGATGCGACAGCTACTAAGACTGAAAAAGGGAATTTCTTTAAAATCGAGGCGGAGACTAATCTAACTTCGGAGCAGGCTGAAAAACTTCGATATGGGGTGGAAGGTCGCCTGCAGATGATTACGGGCAAGAAAAGTTACCTACGTTATTATTTGGATCAATTTTTGAACAAAGAGTAATGTTCGTATTTTTAGAGTTAAATGATTTTAAAACTGTGAGAAAGATCCTTCTTGCAGTTTTTTCTTTATGATTTTTGAGGTTGATACGTTATTTATTCGGTTAAATTCTTGTAATTTTAGGTTTTTTATGGTAGAATGTGCTCAAGTAATACGAAAGGCGAACTTTAAAATGTCAAAACAATTGATCTATTCGGGAAAAGCTAAAGATATCTATACAACTGAGGATGAAAATCTTATTATTTCAACTTACAAGGACCAGGCGACTGCTTTCAATGGTGTCAAGAAGGAGCAGATTGCAGGTAAGGGAGTGTTGAATAATCAGATTTCATCTTTTATTTTTGAGAAATTAAATGCGGCTGGTGTGGCGACTCACTTTGTGGAGAAGCTTTCGGACACGGAACAACTCAATAAAAATGTTAAGATTATTCCTTTGGAAGTTGTGCTCCGCAACTATACTGCTGGTTCCTTTTCAAAACGTTTTGGCGTAGACGAAGGAATCGCCTTGGAGACTCCGATTGTCGAATTTTACTACAAAAATGATGATTTGGATGATCCATTTATCAATGATGAGCATGTGAAATTCCTACAGATTGCCGATGATCAGCAGATTGCCTACTTGAAGGAAGAAACTCGTCGTATCAATGAACTTTTGAAGGTCTGGTTTGCTGAGATTGGGCTTAAGTTGATTGACTTTAAGCTAGAGTTCGGTTTTGACAAGGATGGCAAGATTATCTTGGCAGATGAATTTTCACCAGATAACTGCCGTTTGTGGGATGCGGATGGCAACCACATGGATAAGGATGTTTTCCGTAGAGGATTGGGAGAACTAACAGATGTTTACGAGATCGTCTGGGAAAAGTTGCAGGGGTTGAAATAATCTGTTTGCAACGGAAAACCTTCGTCTCTCAACTAAAAGGACTCAGGCTGAAAAGGTCCCCCAGACCTTTTCACTCCGTAGGGGATTAGGAGAACTAACAGACGTTTACGAAGTTGTCTGGGAGAAGTTGCAGGAATTGAAATAACAGCCTCAAGGCTGTTTAGGAATATTGCAAGAGCTGAAAAAAAGGAATAAGGATTGATGGATAAACGTATTTTTGTTGAAAAAAAGGCTGATTTTCAGGTCAAGTCAGAGAGTTTGGTTAGAGAACTCCAGCACAACTTGGGACTTTCAAGTTTGAAAAGTATTCGTATTGTGCAAGTGTATGATGTATTTGATTTGGCAGAGGACTTGTTTGCGCCTGCGGAGAAACACATCTTCTCTGAGCAGGTGACGGATCATGTCTTGGATGAAGCGGCCGTGCAGGCGGATCTTGCCAACTATGCTTTCTTTGCCATTGAAAGCCTGCCTGGGCAATTTGATCAGCGTGCGGCTTCTTCACAGGAAGCCTTGCTTTTACTGGGAAGTTCGAGTGATGTAACAGTCAACACAGCCCAACTGTACTTGGTCAATAAAGATATTGATGCGACGGAGTTAGAAGCAGTCAAAAACTACTTGCTCAATCCAGTTGATTCTCGTTTCAAGGACATCACGACAGGGGTTGCCAAGCAGGAATTTTCAGAGTCGGACAAGACCATTCCCAAATTGACTTTCTTTGAAAGCTATACAGCAGAAGACTTTGCCCGCTACAAGGCCGAGCAAGGGATGGCTATGGAAGTGGATGATTTGCTCTTTATCCAAGACTACTTCAAGTCAATCGGGCGCGTGCCGACGGAAACAGAGCTCAAAGTTTTGGACACTTACTGGTCTGACCACTGCCGTCACACAACATTCGAGACTGAGTTGAAAAACATTGATTTTTCAGCTTCTAAATTCCAAAAACAATTGCAGTCAACATATGACAAGTATATTGCCATGCGTGATGAGTTGGGGCGTTCTGAAAAACCGCAAACCTTGATGGATATGGCGACTATTTTCGGTCGTTATGAGCGTATCAATGGTCGTTTGGATGACATGGAAGTGTCAGACGAAATCAATGCTTGTTCGGTCGAGATCGAAGTGGACGTTGATGGTGTCAAGGAACCTTGGCTCCTCATGTTCAAGAATGAAACCCACAACCACCCGACAGAAATCGAACCATTTGGTGGTGCTGCAACCTGTATCGGTGGTGCCATTCGTGACCCATTGTCAGGTCGTTCATATGTCTACCAAGCCATGCGTATCTCAGGTGCTGGTGATATTACAGCGCCGATTTCGGAAACGCGTGCTGGGAAATTGCCACAACAGGTCATTTCTAAGACAGCGGCTCACGGTTATTCTTCGTATGGGAACCAGATTGGGCTTGCGACGACCTACGTTCGTGAATATTTCCACTCAGGCTTTGTAGCTAAACGCATGGAGCTAGGTGCTGTTGTCGGTGCTGCTCCTAAGGGCAATGTTGTCCGTGAAAAACCGGAAGCGGGTGATGTCATTATCCTTCTTGGAGGTAAGACTGGACGTGATGGTGTCGGTGGTGCGACGGGCTCTTCTAAGGTTCAAACGCTTGAGTCTGTGGAAACTGCTGGAGCTGAAGTTCAAAAAGGGAATGCTATCGAAGAACGCAAGATTCAACGTCTGTTCCGTAATGGCGATGTGACTCGCCTTATCAAAAAATCAAATGATTTTGGCGCTGGTGGTGTCTGTGTGGCTATCGGTGAATTGGCAGACGGTCTTGAAATCGACCTCAACAAGGTTCCTCTTAAATACCAAGGCTTGAATGGCACCGAAATTGCAATCTCTGAATCACAAGAACGGATGGCGGTCGTGGTTCGTCCTGAGGATGTAGATGCCTTCGTTGCGGAATGTAACAAAGAAAATATTGATGCTGTTGTGGTTGCGACAGTGACTGAAAAACCAAATCTGGTTATGCATTGGAATGGTGAGACAATTGTGGACTTGGAGCGTCGTTTCCTTGATACAAACGGTGTGCGCGTGGTCGTTGATGCAAAGGTTGTGGACAAGGATGTCAAACTTCCAGAAGAACGTCAAACATCTGCTAACACACTTGAAGCAGATACTCTTACGGTTCTATCTGACCTCAACCATGCGAGTCAAAAAGGATTACAGACTATCTTTGACTGCTCTGTTGGACGCTCAACGGTTAATCACCCACTTGGTGGTCGTTACCAACTCACACCAACTGAGGCATCTGTGCAGAAATTACCAGTTCAACACGGTGTGACTCATACTGCGTCAGTCATGGCTCAAGGATTCAACCCATATGTAGCTGAATGGTCTCCATACCACGGTGCTGCCTATGCGGTGATCGAAGCAACTGCTCGTTTGGTTGCTGCTGGTGCCAACTGGTCTAAGGCTCGTTTCTCTTACCAAGAGTATTTCGAGCGCATGGATAAACAAGCTGAGCGTTTTGGTCAGCCAGTAGCAGCTCTTCTAGGCTCTATCGAAGCACAAATCCAACTTGGTTTGCCATCTATCGGTGGTAAGGACTCCATGTCTGGTACTTTTGAAGAATTGACGGTGCCACCAACCTTGGTTGCTTTTGGAGTGACAACAGCAGATAGCCGTAAGGTGCTCTCTCCAGAATTTAAAGTTGCTGGGGAAAACATCTACTACATCCCAGGTCAAGCTCTTGCTGCAGAGATTGATTTTGCCTTAATTAAGAAAAACTTTGCTCAGTTTGAAGCCCTTCAAAAGGCTTACAAAGTAACAGCAGCTTCAGCTGTTAAATACGGTGGTGTGCTTGAAAGTTTGGCACTTGCTACTTTTGGAAATCATATTGGTGCAGAGGTGACCTTGCCTGAACTTGAAACGGCTTTGACAGCTCAATTAGGTGGATTTGTCTTTACCTCTCCTGAAGAAATTG
Organism: Streptococcus sp. CL6.35; assembly: GCF_049737915.1. Lineage (GTDB taxonomy): Bacteria > Bacillota > Bacilli > Lactobacillales > Streptococcaceae > Streptococcus. Next base: position 35,214 of record NZ_JBKOTU010000008.1, read on the forward strand.
CAGGAGTAGAGAAAATCGGTCAAACAAGTGCAGACTTTACACTTCTTGTCAACGGTGTGAAGCTAGATGGACACAAACTTGACAATGCCTTCCAAGGAAAACTGGAAGAAGTTTACCCAACAGAATTTGCCCAAGCCAAAGAACTAGCTGAAGTACCAGCTGTGGCATCAGATGTTGTGATTAAAGCAAAAGAAAAGGTTGAAAAACCTGTGGTTTATATCCCAGTCTTCCCGGGCACCAACTCGGAATATGACTCAGCCAAGGCCTTCGAAAAAGAAGGTGCAGAGGTCAACTTGGTGCCATTTGTGACCTTGAATGAAGAGGCTATTGTCAAGTCAGTTGAAACCATGGTTGACAACATCGGCAAGGCTAACATTCTCTTCTTTGCAGGTGGTTTCTCAGCTGCGGACGAGCCAGATGGTTCAGCTAAGTTTATCGTCAACATCCTTCTCAATGAAAAAGTCCGTGTGGCTATTGATAGCTTTATCGCCCGTGGTGGCTTGATTATCGGTATCTGTAATGGATTCCAGGCCTTGGTCAAATCAGGTCTTCTTCCATACGGGAACTTTGAAGATGCCAAAAGTACGAGCCCAACCCTCTTCTACAATGATGCCAACCAACACGTGGCCAAGATGGTAGAAACTCGGATTGCCAATACCAACTCGCCATGGTTGGCTGGGGTGCAAGTGGGTGATATCCACGCTATTCCTGTTTCACACGGTGAAGGGAAGTTTGTCGTGACGGCTGAGGAATTCGCTGAACTCCGTGACAATGGACAAATTTTCAGCCAATATGTTGATTTTGATGGAAAACCAAGTATGGATTCTAAGTATAATCCGAATGGTTCTGTCCATGCCATCGAAGGAATTACCAGCAAGAACGGCCAAATCATCGGTAAGATGGGACACTCAGAACGTTATGAAGACGGTCTTTTCCAAAATATCCCAGGAAATAAAGACCAGCACCTGTTTGCGTCAGCTGTGCGTTATTTCACAGGGAAATAAAAGGTATAAAAAATGACATACGAAGTAAAATCTCTTAATGAAGAATGTGGTGTTTTCGGTATCTGGGGGCATCCAGATGCAGCCAAATTGACCTATTTTGGTCTACACAGTCTTCAGCACCGTGGTCAGGAGGGGGCAGGAATCCTCTCCAATGACCAAGGAAAACTAAAGCGCCATCGTGACATGGGACTTTTATCAGAAGTGTTCAGAAATCCTGCTAACTTAGATAAATTGACAGGAACTGGTGCGATTGGGCATGTGCGTTATGCGACTGCTGGCGAAGCTTCTGTAGATAACATCCAGCCCTTCCTCTTCCGTTTTCATGATATGCAGTTTGGCTTGGCTCATAATGGAAATCTGACCAATGCAGCCTCTCTCAAGAAAGAACTGGAACAAAGAGGAGCGATTTTCAGTGCGACTTCGGACTCGGAAATCTTGGCTCATCTCATTCGTCGGAGTCATAATCCGAACTTAATGGGAAAAATCAAGGAAGCGCTCAGCCTTGTCAAAGGTGGCTTTGCTTATATCTTGCTATTTGAAGATAAGTTGATTGCGGCTCTTGACCCCAATGGTTTCCGTCCGCTTTCTATCGGGAAAATGGCCAACGGAGCAGTAGTCGTTTCCTCTGAAACCTGTGCTTTTGAGGTTATTGGTGCAGAGTGGATTCGTGATTTGAAGCCAGGTGAGATTGTGATCATTGATGACAAGGGCATCCAGTATGATAGCTATACGGATGATACTCAGCTCGCGATTTGTTCTATGGAGTATATCTATTTTGCCCGCCCGGATTCTAATATCCACGGTGTCAATGTCCATACGGCTCGCAAACGTATGGGTGCCCAATTGGCGCGTGAATTCAAGCATGAGGCGGATATCGTGGTCGGTGTGCCCAATTCTTCCCTCAGCGCGGCTATGGGATTTGCGGAAGAGTCCGGGCTACCAAATGAAATGGGCCTCATCAAGAACCAATACACCCAACGTACCTTTATCCAACCGACTCAAGAATTGCGGGAGCAAGGGGTACGGATGAAACTATCTGCTGTTTCTGGCGTTGTAAAAGGCAAGCGTGTTGTTATGATTGATGACTCTATTGTACGTGGAACAACCTCTCGTCGGATCGTTCAGCTCTTGAAAGAAGCGGGTGCGACTGAGGTTCACGTTGCCATTGGTAGTCCAGCGCTAGCTTATCCATGCTTCTACGGGATTGATATCCAAACCCGTCAGGAACTAATTGCGGCCAATCATACGGTTGAAGAAACTCGCCAAATCATTGGTGCGGACAGTCTGACCTATCTGTCTGTTGAAGGTTTGATTGAGTCAATTGGTATTGAAACGGATGCGCCAAATGGTGGTCTCTGTGTCGCTTACTTTGACGGTGATTACCCAACACCTCTATATGACTACGAAGAAGACTATCGTAGAAGTTTGGAAGAAAAGACCAGTTTTTACAAATAGACAATAGATCCTCCATTAAAGAAAGGGAATATAAAAATGCTTATGCTTCACGTCTCACCACTGACTAAAAGCTATAGCATTTGTCAGTAGACGCTTTCTCCTATGGAACCAAAGCTAGAGACCTGACTAGTATTTTTAGATAAAATAATTGTTTATCTAAAAATACGTCGCAGTCTTTCCCCAAAAAAAGAAAAGGAATAAATAGATGACAAATAAAAATGCATACGCTCAATCGGGCGTGGATGTTGAAGCGGGTTATGAAGTTGTTGAACGGATTAAAAAGCACGTGGCTCGTACGGAGCGTGCAGGTGTCATGGGAGCTCTTGGTGGCTTTGGTGGTATGTTTGACCTTTCAAAGACTGGGGTTAAAGAACCCGTCTTGATTTCAGGAACTGATGGTGTCGGAACCAAGCTCATGCTGGCTATCAAGTACGACAAGCACGATACCATCGGTCAGGACTGTGTGGCCATGTGTGTCAATGATATCATTGCTGCAGGTGCGGAGCCCCTCTATTTCCTTGACTATGTAGCGACAGGGAAGAATGAACCAGCTAAGCTAGAGCAAGTCGTTGCTGGTGTGGCAGAAGGTTGTGTGCAGGCAGGCGCTGCCCTCATTGGTGGGGAAACAGCTGAAATGCCGGGCATGTACGGCGAAGATGACTATGACTTGGCTGGTTTTGCAGTTGGTGTGGCTGAAAAATCTCAAATCATTGACGGCTCAAAGGTGTCTGAAGGAGATGTTCTTCTTGGACTTGCTTCAAGTGGGATTCACTCCAATGGTTACTCTCTCGTCCGTCGTGTTTTTGCGGACTACACAGGTGAGGAAGTCTTGCCAGAATTGGAAGGAAAGAAACTCAAGGAAGTTCTTCTTGAGCCGACTCGTATCTATGTCAAGGCTGTATTACCACTCATCAAGGAAGGGTTGGTCAACGGCATTGCCCACATCACTGGTGGTGGCTTTATCGAAAATGTCCCTCGTATGTTTGCAGATGACCTAGCTGCTGAGATTGAAGAAGACAAGGTTCCCGTGCTTCCAATTTTCAAAGCCCTTGAAAAATACGGTCAGATCAAACATGAAGAAATGTTTGAAATCTTCAATATGGGTGTGGGGCTTATGCTGGCAGTTAGCCCTGAAAATGTAAGTCGTGTCAAGGAATTGTTGGATGAACCAGTCTATGAAATTGGTCGCATCGTCAAGAAAGAAAACGAAAGTGTCATCATCAAATGAAAAAAATAGCGGTTTTTGCCTCTGGTAATGGCTCAAATTTTCAGGTGATAGCGGAACAATTTCCAGTAGAGTTTGTCTTTTCAGACCATCGTGACGCCTATGTGCTCGAACGTGCAGACAAGCTCGGCGTTCTGTCCTATGCTTTTGAACTCAAGGAGTTTGAGAGCAAAGCAGACTACGAAGCAGCCATTGTCGAACTCTTGGAAGAGCACCAGATTGACTTGGTTTGTCTAGCAGGCTACATGAAAATTGTTGGGCCAACCTTATTGGCGGCTTATGAAGGTCGGATTATCAACATTCATCCAGCCTACTTGCCAGAATTTCCAGGAGCTCATGGGATTGAGGATGCTTGGAATGCTGGCGTTGCTGAGAGCGGCGTGACCATTCATTGGGTGGATTCAGGCGTGGATACAGGAAAGGTTATCAAACAAGTGCGTGTGCCACGACTAGCTGATGATACGATTGACAGTTTTGAAACTCGCATTCATGAGGCAGAGTACAAGTTGTATCCGGAGGTGCTGGATAGTTTGGGAGTAGGGAGAAGATAAGAAGTAAATCAAGTTTTGATTTTGCAATCTTGCTAGGAGCAAAAATGATTGAGATAAAATTAGTAGACGAGAGCAGTTTTCAGGCAGTGCTGGATTTGAAAATATCTGAAGCTGATGAACGAGCACGTTTCGTGTCTCCAAATGTCCGCTCTTTAGCTGACGCATGGCTCTACCGAGAGAATGGGGATGTGTTTCCAATGGCAATCTATTGGAATGAGCTTGTAGTTGGTTTTCTCCTGTTGGAAATAGATAAGGATGAAGCGGAATACTTTATCTGGCGGATAATGATTGGTCAGCAGTACCAAGGAAGAGGTTATGGACGAAAAGCTGTGGAAGTTCTGATCAAAAAGGCTCAGATGGATATCACTTGCAATCATATTATCGCAGATTATGTGGTTGGAAATGAAAAAATGAAGCACCTGTTGACTAGTTTGGGTTTTCAGGAAACAGGATTTATAAAAGAAAATAACGAAGTCGCTATGCGCTTGGACCTAAAGAAAGAGGAATAGAATGACGAAAAAAGCTTTGATCAGCGTATCAGATAAAGCGGGCATTGTTGAATTTGCCCAAGAACTCAAAAAACTTGGTTGGGACATCATCTCAACAGGTGGCACCAAGGTTGCCCTTGACAATGCTGGGGTAGACACTATTGCCATCGATGATGTGACTGGTTTTCCAGAGATGATGGATGGCCGTGTCAAGACCCTTCATCCAAATATCCACGGGGGACTTTTGGCTCGTCGTGACTTGGATAGTCACTTGGAAGCAGCTAAGGAGAACCAGATTGAGCTCATTGATCTTGTTGTGGTAAACCTTTACCCATTTAAGGAAACCATCCTCAAACCAGACGTGACTTACGCTGATGCAGTTGAAAACATTGATATCGGTGGGCCATCTATGCTTCGCTCGGCAGCGAAGAATCATGCCAGCGTAACAGTTGTGGTAGATCCAGCTGACTATGCTGTGGTTTTGGGACAATTGGCAGCTAACGGCGAAACAAGTTACGAAACTCGCCAACGTTTGGCAGCCAAGGTTTTCCGTCACACAGCAGCTTATGACGCCTTGATTGCAGAGTATTTCACAGCTCAAGTCGGAGAAAGTAAGCCTGAAAAGCTCACTTTAACCTATGACCTCAAGCAAGCCATGCGTTACGGTGAAAACCCTCAACAAGATGCAGACTTTTATCAGAAAGCTTTGCCGACAGACTACTCGATTGCTTCAGCCAAACAGCTTAACGGTAAGGAACTGTCATTCAACAATATCCGTGATGCTGACGCTGCCATTCGTATCATCCGTGATTTCAAAGATCGTCCAACCGTTGTGGCTCTCAAACACATGAACCCATGTGGAATCGGTCAGGCTGATGACATTGAGACTGCTTGGGACTATGCTTATGAGTCTGACCCAGTTTCTATCTTTGGTGGTATCGTCGTTCTCAACCGTGAGGTGGATGCTGCGACAGCTGAAAAGATGCATGGTGTTTTCCTTGAAATCATTATTGCACCAAGCTATACGGATGAGGCGCTAGCCATTTTGACCAACAAAAAGAAAAACTTGCGTATCCTTGCCTTGCCATTTGATGCTCAAGAAGCCAGTGAAGTGGAAGCAGAATACACAGGTGTTGTCGGTGGACTTCTGGTGCAAAACCAAGACGTGGTCAAAGAAAGTCCAGCTGACTGGCAAGTGGTGACCAAACGCCAACCAACTGAGACAGAAGCGACAGCTCTTGAGTTCGCTTGGAAAGCCATCAAGTACGTCAAATCAAACGGAATTATCGTGACCAACGACCACATGACACTTGGTGTTGGCCCAGGTCAAACCAACCGTGTGGCCTCCGTTCGTATTGCCATCGACCAATCCAAAGACCGTCTTGACGGCGCTGTGCTTGCTTCTGATGCCTTCTTCCCATTTGCGGATAACGTGGAAGAAATCGCCAAAGCAGGTATCAAGGCCATCATCCAACCAGGTGGGTCCGTCCGTGACCAAGAATCTATCGAAGCTGCGGATAAATATGGCTTGACCATGGTCTTCACAGGCGTGAGACATTTTAGACATTAAGAACGTTAAAGGGAAGAAAACAGTTTCTTTCCTTTTTTGCTTTAAAATGCTTAATAAAACAAGATTAAAACGAACGTTTGTGATATAATGTTATTAAATAATTCGCAAAAGAGGTTGAGAAATGAAGCTGTTAGTTGTCGGTTCAGGTGGTCGTGAACATGCGATTGCTAAGAAGTTGCTTGAGTCAAAAGAGGTAGAAAAGGTTTTTGTTGCTCCTGGGAATGATGGGATGACTCTGGATGGTTTCGAATTGGTAAATACCTCTATTTCCGAACATTCTAAATTGGTTGAGTTTGCAAAAGCCAACGATATTGCTTGGACCTTTATCGGTCCAGATGATGCCCTTGCTGCTGGTATCGTGGATGATTTCCATGCAGCTGGTCTCAAAGCCTTTGGTCCGACAAGATTGGCAGCTGAGCTGGAGTGGTCCAAGGATTTTGCCAAGGAAATCATGGTCAAATACGGCGTTCCGACAGCAGCCTATGGCACATTCTCAGATTTCGAGGCAGCTAAGGTTTATATCGAGGAGAAAGGCGCTCCAATCGTGGTCAAGGCGGATGGTTTGGCTCTTGGGAAAGGTGTTGTCGTTGCTGAGACAGTCGAGCAAGCAGTCGAAGCCGCTCACGAGATGCTTTTAGACAATAAATTTGGTGACTCAGGCGCGCGTGTAGTTATTGAGGAATTCCTTGAAGGAGAGGAATTTTCACTCTTTGCCTTTGTCAATGGCGACAAGTTCTATATCATGCCGACAGCGCAAGACCACAAACGTGCCTATGATGGCGATAAGGGGCCTAACACTGGTGGGATGGGTGCCTATGCGCCAGTTCCACACTTACCACAGAGTGTAGTTGATACATCGGTTGACACCATTGTCAAGCCAGTCCTCGAAGGGATGATCAAAGAAGGTCGTCCGTATCTTGGTGTCCTTTACGCAGGGCTTATTCTGACAGCTGATGGACCTAAGGTCATCGAGTTCAACGCTCGTTTTGGAGATCCTGAAACGCAAATCATCTTGCCTCGTTTAACATCTGACTTTGCACAAAATATTACGGATATCCTCGATGGTAAGGAGCCAAACATCACATGGACGGACAAGGGTGTGACGCTGGGTGTGGTTGTCGCATCCAATGGTTACCCGCTTGACTATGAAAAAGGTGTCAAGTTGCCAGCCAAGACAGAAGGCGACATTATCACCTATTATGCAGGGGCTAAGTTTGCGGAAAATAGCAGAGCACTGCTCTCAAACGGTGGACGTGTCTACATGTTAGTTACCACAGCAGACACCGTCAAAGAAGCCCAAAGTACCATCTACCAAGAACTCGCCCAACAAAAAACAGAAGGCCTCTTCTACCGAACAGATATCGGAAGCAAGGCTATTAAGTAAAGATATAAGAATAACGCGACGAAGTCGCCAAATACGATAATGGTCGCCGTGGTGAAAAGACCAGAACAGTGAATGTTCTGGTCTAGGGAAAATTTGAGACTTAGGCTCAAATTTTAGGAATGAAACCGAAGGTTTGCTTCCATCCCCGCCATCTAAGACCATTATAAAAAAGAAGAATCAAAATTCACAAAATACGTTAATGGTCGTATGGTTTGCGAGCGTTAGCGAGCTAATATAGAAAAATCACCGCTGTTGTGAAAGAACAGTTGGATGATAATCCAATCGTTCAGGGAAATTGGAAGACCTTGGGCTTCCAATTTAGGCATGAGACACCTTTGGTGGCTGCTGCCGTCCCTCACAACCTAAGGTGATTGTAGAAAAAGAGGAAAAAGGAGAAGAAATGAAACCCGTAATTTCCATCATCATGGGCTCAAAATCCGATTGGGCAACCATGCAAAAAACCGCTGAAGTCCTAGACCGCTTCGGTGTAGCCTACGAAAAGAAAGTTGTTTCTGCCCACCGCACACCTGACCTCATGTTCAAGCATGCAGAAGAAGCCCGTAGCCGTGGTATAAAGGTCATTATCGCGGGTGCTGGTGGCGCAGCCCATTTGCCAGGTATGGTTGCTGCCAAAACAACCCTTCCAGTCATTGGGGTGCCCGTCAAATCACGTGCTCTTAGTGGCGTGGACTCGCTCTACTCTATCGTTCAGATGCCGGGTGGTGTACCTGTTGCGACCATGGCTATTGGTGAAGCGGGTGCGGCAAATGCGGCTCTCTTTGCCCTCCGTCTCTTGTCAGTAGAGGATCAGGCTATTGCGACAGCATTGGCAGATTTCGCAGAAGAACAAGGAAAAATCGCAGAGGAGTCGACAAATGAGCTCATCTAAAACAATCGGAATTATCGGTGGCGGTCAGCTGGGTCAGATGATAGCCATTTCTGCTATCTACATGGGGCACAAGGTTATCGCGCTGGATCCTGCGGCTGATTGCCCTGCCTCTCGCGTGGCGGAAATCATCGTGGCTCCTTATAACGATGTGGATGCTTTGCGTCAGTTGGCTGAGCGTTGCGATGTCCTCACCTATGAGTTTGAAAATGTCGATGCCGACGGATTGGATGCGGTTGTCAAGGATGGGCAACTTCCACAAGGGACGGACCTGCTTCGCATTTCTCAAAATCGGATTTTTGAAAAGGACTTCCTCTCAAACAAGGCTCAAGTCACTGTAGCACCTTACAAGGTTGTGACCTCAATCCAAGATTTGGCAGATATTGACCTTTCTAAAAACTATGTCCTCAAGACTGCAACAGGTGGCTACGATGGGCATGGACAAAAGGTCATTCGCTCAGAAGCAGATTTGGCAGAAGCCTATGCGCTAGCTGACTCAGCAGACTGTGTTTTGGAAGAATTTGTCAACTTCGACCTTGAAATTTCTGTCATCGTGTCAGGAAATGGCAAGGATGTGACAGTTTTCCCAGTTCAGGAAAATATCCACCGAAACAACATTCTTTCAAAAACCATTGTGCCAGCCCGTATTTCAGAAAGTCTAGCTGAAAAAGCAAAAGCCATGGCAGTGAAGATTGCTGAACAGCTTAACCTGTCTGGAACTCTCTGTGTAGAAATGTTTGCGACAGCTGATGATATCATTGTCAACGAAATCGCCCCACGTCCACACAACTCTGGGCACTATTCTATTGAAGCCTGTGATTTCTCGCAGTTTGATACCCATATCTTGGGTGTTCTGGGAGCGCCATTGCCAGCTATCAAACTACATGCGCCGGCCGTTATGCTGAATGTTCTCGGCCAACACGTTGAGGCTGCTGAAAAATATGTCACAGAAAATCCAAGCGCTCACCTCCACATGTATGGTAAAATAGAAGCGAAGCACAACCGCAAGATGGGGCATGTGACTTTGTTTAGTGATGTGCCAGATAGTGTGGATGAGTTTGGGGAAGGGATAGATTTTTAATTTATGAATCTTACCTATTGTGTTGAAAAGTGGAGTTTTTAGGAGTATTAATGAATTGAGGTAGAGTACTATGAAATGTGCAAACTGTGGTAATACTGATAGTAATAGATTGTGGGATGAAGGTGATACATTCTACTGCTCAAAGTGTGCGCACCGAACACTTTATGCAACAGGTGAGGATGACTTAGTGGAATGTCCATGTTGTCATAAAATGAGGGATAGAAAAGCATTTTATTGTAGAAACTGTAATGATACTTGGTAGGGAATTATAAGAAATCTCAATTGTTTATTTGCAGGTGTATGACAAACAAGAAAAACACAACCACAAAATGGGTGTGTGAACTTGTTTAGTAATGAGACATACGAGGTTTGGAGGGGATAAGGTAGGAGCTGCAAAATGAGAGAGTTAGCTTTAAAAAACGATAAACTCATTGAGGAAGAGAAAAATAGTAATCAACTTGATATTAGATTTTTTCAAAATAAAAGTAAGATGTTTGAAAAAGTTGGAAATTATTTTACAACGATCATTAACTCCTATAATGAAGTGAAACAGAATATTGATCCTAAAGAAATATATGTTGTTAAATTTACTCAAGAACAGCTAAACAAATTTAATAGTGGAGATATTAATTTTCAAAAAACGGCTGATATGGAGTCTTTATTACCAAATTTTGTATCAAAAGGGACTAATAACGATATTGTTTCATTGGCTAGACTGGAAAAAATTGTATTAGACAATCCTGAAGCTTTACAAAATGTCATGACAAATGTAAATCGGTTGGTTGAAGCTCAAAAAGTAGATGAACTGGAGTTATTGCTGTCAGAAGTAAAACAGATTTCTTTAGATATTAAACAAGGTCAAAAAGATGATAGGCGGTCCAAAATATTGGGTGCAGAAAGTACAATAGAGCAAGCTTTATTAATGAGCGATGAAAATCCTCAAAAAGAGCATCTGTTATTGAATGCGATTAATCAGTTAAACGAAGGGCGAGCATCTATTATAAAAGAATTTGAAGGAGTTGTGGCTAAAAATTTATCCATCCCCCAAAATAATTTTATATTGTTATTAAAATCAGCTTTGGATAACAATTTTAATGAGAGCGTCTCAGATAGCTTTGCAGAATTAAATGACCAATTCTCATATATTGTAAAGGCAAGTGATTTACTAGCTAAAATATACACAGTGACAGGAAACAATGGATTAATTGACACTGTTTATGCACCTATCAAGACCTTAATACACGATAACCATGAGTATGTCTCAAAATTGGTAGAATTGCAGGAAATAAGTATTGAGGAGCAAAGGCGGTTAAAATGGTGTATTGAGCCGATTGATTTTATTGGAAAAATTGGAGCAACTGAATTGTCAGATGATGATATTATTACAATTGAATTTTCAGGTCAGGAATTATTAAAGGGAGTAAAAAATGGATAGAAACCAAGTACATAAGATTGGGAAAATTATAAATAAGCCTGTTAAATTTGTAAAGGAAAATGCAGGGAAAACGGCAACAGTACTTGCTGCAGTTGTTTCAGTAGTTGCATTTATTGACGGCAGAAAAAAATAGAATTACTGTCATATATAGAATTAGATTTGGATAAAAGACTACATTTTAAATTGAAAGGTAGGAGAATAATCTTATCATGTTAGAAAATCTCAAAGACTTAAAAAATGATATGGTGGCAAAGCAATGGACTATCTGTAGTTTTATCTTTATCTATAAAAGAGTAGAGTATATCGTCCTTGTAAAGCGATTTGTTGGTAGGGAGCAAAGGATTGAAAAGTACGCATCAGTGAAGCTACATTTTATAGAAGCTGACAATTTAGTCCATGAGTTACAAGTTGAGGCAAATAGTCAAAGATTGTTCGTAGAAGCTAGAATTTTAAGAGAATTTTTTGGAATTGAGTATGGTGATAATTTAGGTGATATACTAAAGCAATTCACAAATCAATTAGGTAATTCAGTACCAAAAAAAGTTCCTGAACAAAGAACGGATAATGAACAAGCAGCTTTAGTAAGTTCTCTAAGTCAGAGTGACGCAGAGAATCCGAATAAAATTTATTGTTATGGTGTAAAAAGAAATTCAAACGGGGGACAACGAAGTGAGTTTAATTCAGATAAAACCAAATTGTTGCGACCAAATTTGTTTAGATATTTTGAAACTGACACTAGTATCAGTTTCTGCTATAGTGATGATATCAATAAAGAAAATAATGATTCTGAAATTTTAAGAAAATTTGGTGAGATTAAATAGACATAGCTTTGTATTGACTGGTAATTTGTGATAAATATAATAGAAAACAACAATTATATTTTTGAAAATAACTATGATTACCTAATTATTCAACATTTAGAAAGTTATCTTGAGACTTTAGGCTCAAGATTTAGTCATGAGATTTCGAAGGAAGTTGCTGACATTCGTCTCACTTAAGTGAAACATCAAAAGAAAGGAAAATAAAACAATGATCGAACGTTACTCTCGCCCTGAGATGGCGAATATTTGGAGTGAAGAAAATAAATACCGTGCTTGGCTTGAGGTGGAAATCTTGGCTGACGAGGCATGGGCTGAGTTGGGAGAAATCCCTAAGGAAGATGTGGCTTTGATTCGCGAAAAAGCGGACTTTGACATCGACCGTATTTTGGAAATTGAGCAGGAGACTCGCCACGATGTGGTGGCTTTCACGCGTGCGGTTTCTGAAACGCTTGGCGAAGAGCGCAAGTGGGTCCATTACGGCTTGACATCAACTGACGTGGTGGATACGGCCTACGGTTACCTCTACAAGCAGGCCAACGACATTATCCGTCGTGACCTTGAAAATTTCACCAACATCATCGCTGATAAGGCTAAGGAGCACAAGTTCACCATCATGATGGGGCGTACCCACGGTGTGCACGCTGAGCCTACAACTTTTGGTCTTAAATTGGCGACTTGGTACAGCGAAATGAAGCGCAATATCGAGCGTTTCGAGCATGCGGCTGCTGGTGTGGAAGCTGGTAAGATCTCTGGTGCGGTTGGGAACTTTGCCAATATCCCGCCATTCGTTGAGCAATACGTCTGCGACAAATTGGGTATCCGTGCCCAAGAAATCTCTACACAGGTGCTTCCTCGTGACCTTCATGCTGAGTACTTTGCGGTTCTTGCCAGCATCGCGACTTCAATCGAACGTATGGCGACTGAGATTCGTGGTCTACAAAAATCTGAGCAACGCGAAGTGGAAGAGTTCTTTGCTAAAGGGCAAAAAGGGTCTTCAGCAATGCCTCACAAACGTAATCCTATCGGTTCTGAAAACATGACAGGTCTGGCGCGTGTTATTCGTGGACACATGATTACAGCTTATGAAAACGTAGCTCTTTGGCACGAACGTGACATCTCTCACTCATCAGCTGAGCGTATCATCACACCAGATACGACTATTTTGATTGACTACATGCTCAACCGTTTTGGAAATATCGTTAAGAACTTGACGGTCTTCCCAGAAAACATGATTCGCAACATGAACTCGACATTTGGTTTGATTTTCAGCCAACGCGCTATGTTGACCTTGATTGAAAAAGGCATGACCCGTGAGCAAGCCTATGACCTGGTGCAACCAAAAACAGCTTACTCTTGGGACAACCAAGTAGACTTTAAACCACTTCTCGAAGCAGATCCAGAGGTAACTTCTCGCCTCACTCAAGAAGAAATCGACGAAATCTTTAACCCTCTTTATTACACTAAACGAGTGGATGATATCTTTGAACGTCTTGGTTTAGGATAATTAGAATAAAAATCGAATTTCTATTACTCTATTTATAGGAGTAGAAGAACTTCGATTTTTATTTTGTCTTCAAGTACTTTTGATAAAAATTACCTATATTTTAGTAAAATTTAAACAAATTTAGTCTATCTTAATTGACATATAGAAAATACATTTTTAATGTCATATAATAAGCATAGAAAAAGCCCAAGCGCTTAGGCTCAGGCTTTCTTCTTAGTGATCACGGTCACATGAAATGAATTTGATTTTGTAGTAATCTGCTCGTTTATATGTTTCGCTGTATGCGAGAACTTGACCAGTAGACTCTAGTTTAGTAGTCTTGGTTTGTAAAACGGTTGGGAATTGCTCATCGACCCCGAGGACCGAAGCCGCATGTTCTGGAGTTGGAAATGCTATTTCATTGATTTCTTCAAAATGTTCATCATTCATGTGAATGTGGTAATCCAATTTGAAACGGTTATAGATAGAGCTATAATATTCAAGATTTGGATAATTTGCGTTGACGTATTGTTCTGGGATGTAAGATGTATGGTAGATGTACACAACACCACCTGTTTCGCGTATGCGTTCAATCTTGTAGTAGAACTGATCTCCGCGTAGTCCAAGTTTTTCTAAGTAGCCTAGTTTGTTTCCACGCTCAATAGAAAGGACGGTAACTTTATCATCTTTAGTTTCAAAAACTTCTACATCTGAAAACTCTACGAGTTTGTGTTTACGTGCGCGTGAAACGAATGTACCCTTTCCTTGTTGACGGACAATATAGCCATCCTTGGCAAGGTCGTTTAAGGCGCGGACAACTGTGATAGAACTCACGTCATACATTGCAATCAATTCAGCTTCAGTGTAGAATTTATCTCCACTGGCAAATTGACCAGAAATGATTTTGTTCTTTAACTCATCTTTAATATATTGATACTTTGGAATTGCCATATTTTCACCTCGATTTTCCTTCTCAGTTAAAGATTTTACCATAAAACTGGAAAGAATAGTAGCCTTTTGAATAAAAAAATTAGAATAATAGGCTATAAGGTTAATTTACATAGGAATAAATAGAAAAACCTACATTTTTATACATGGTGCTAAAATGTTGTTATGACTATAGATTACAAGATTTTTATAAGTTTTTTGTGTAAAATTTAGTGAAAAATGAAAAAAATTGTGAAAACCTATTGACAAATGTAAGATATTGAGATATATTTACTATATCAACAAATGAAAGCGTAAACTTTATTGTCAGAAGGTAAGAATATGACACGATTTGAGATACGGGATGATTTTTATCTCGATGGAAAATCATTTAAGATTTTATCTGGCGCCATTCATTATTTTAGGGTTCCTCCAGAAGATTGGTATCATTCGCTCTATAACTTGAAGGCTCTTGGTTTTAATACAGTAGAAACTTATGTAGCTTGGAATTTACATGAGCCTCGTGAGGGTGAGTTTCACTTTGGAGGAGCTCTGGATTTGGAGCGATTTCTTCAGACAGCACAAGATTTGGGTCTCTACGCTATCGTTCGTCCCTCTCCCTTCATCTGTGCGGAGTGGGAATTCGGTGGCTTACCAGCTTGGCTTTTAACCAAAGATATGAGGCTTCGTTCCTCAGATCCTGCTTATATTGAAGCTGTCGGTCGCTACTATGACCAGCTCTTGTCACGGTTGGTGCCACATTTGTTGGACAATGGTGGCAATATCCTTATGATGCAGGTTGAAAATGAGTATGGTTCTTATGGCGAAGATAAGGCTTACCTAAGAGCAATTCGACAGTTGATGGAAGAGCGTGGCGTAACCTGTCCTCTCTTTACATCAGATGGTCCATGGAGAGCTACTCTGAAAGCTGGAACCTTAATCGAAGATGACCTCTTTGTAACAGGAAACTTTGGTTCTAAAGCTCCGTACAACTTTTCACAGATGCAGGAATTCTTTGATGAACATGGCAAGAAATGGCCGCTCATGTGTATGGAGTTCTGGGATGGCTGGTTCAATCGTTGGAAAGAACCGATTATCACACGGGATCCCAAAGAATTGGCAGATGCAGTTCGAGAGGTTTTGGAACAAGGTTCCATCAATCTTTACATGTTCCATGGTGGTACAAACTTTGGCTTCATGAATGGTTGCTCGGCTCGAGGAACCTTGGATTTGCCACAAGTTACATCTTATGATTACGATGCCCTTCTGGATGAAGAAGGAAATCCAACTGCCAAATATCTGGCAGTCAAGAAGATGATGGCAACACATTTTCCAGAGTATCCGCAGTTGGAACCACTCTACAAAGAGAGTATGGAGTTGGATGCTATTCCACTAGTTGAAAAAGTTTCCTTGTTTGAAACTTTGGATAGCTTGTCAAGTCCAGTAGAAAGCCTCTATCCTAAAAAGATGGAGGAGTTGGGACAAAGCTATGGCTATCTACTCTATCGAACAGAAACAAACTGGGATGCAGAAGAAGAAAGACTTCGTATCATTGACGGTCGAGATAGAGCTCAGCTTTATGTCGATGGTCAGTGGGTCGAAACCCAATATCAGACAGAAATTGGGGAAGATATTTTTTATCAAGGTAAAAAGAAAGCGCTATCTAGGTTAGATATCTTGGTAGAAAATATGGGACGTGTCAACTATGGACACAAGTTCTTAGCGGATACGCAACGTAAGGGAATTCGGACAGGGGTTTGTAAGGATTTGCACTTCTTACTAAACTGGAAACACTATCCACTCCCACTAGACAATCCTGAGAAAATTGATTTTTCAAAAGGATGGACAGAAGGACAACCAGCCTTTTATGCTTATGATTTTACAATCGAAGCGCCAAAAGATACTTACTTAGACTTGTCTGAGTTTGGTAAGGGAGTTGCCTTTGTCAATGGGCAGAATCTAGGACGTTTTTGGAACGTCGGCCCGACCCTCTCGCTTTATATCCCTCATAGCTACCTCAAGGAAGGTGCAAACCGCATTATTATCTTTGAGACAGAGGGTGAATATAAAGAAGAGATTCATTTAACTCGAAAACCTACACTAAAACATATAAAGGGGGAAAACTTATGACAATTGTAGGATGCCGTATCGATGGACGTTTGATCCACGGACAAGTAGCCAATCTTTGGGCTGGAAAACTAAATGTTTCACGTATTATGGTTGTAGATGACGAAGTTGTCAACAACGACGTTGAAAAGAGTGGTTTGAAACTTGCGACACCACCAGGTGTAAAATTGAGTATTTTGCCAATTGAAAAAGCGGCAGCCAATATTCTTGCTGGTAAATATGATAGCCAACGTCTCTTTATCGTGGCTCGTAAACCAGACCGCTTCCTTGGTTTGGTCGAAGCAGGTGTACCACTTGAAACTCTCAATGTTGGGAATATGTCTCAAACACCAGAAACTCGTGCCATTACACGTTCTATCAACGTAGTGGACAAGGATGTGGAAGATTTCCACAAATTGGCAGAAAAAGGTGTTAAACTTACTGCTCAAATGGTTCCAAATGATCCAATTTCAGACTTTTTGAGCTTATTAAAATAGGAAAAAATTTTTAGGAGGTCATTGTTATGATACAATGGTGGCAAATTTTACTTCTCACTTTGTACTCAGCTTATCAAATCTGTGATGAGTTGACGATCGTTTCATCTGCAGGTTCCCCTGTATTTGCTGGTTTCATTACTGGTTTGATTATGGGAGATGTGACTACTGGTCTGCTTATCGGTGGTAACTTGCAACTGTTCGTTCTTGGGGTTGGTACCTTCGGTGGTGCTTCTCGTATTGACGCAACTTCTGGTGCGGTTCTTGCGACAGCCTTCTCTGTTTCACAAGGAATTGATGCATCACTGGCGATTACAACAATCGCTGTGCCAGTAGCAGCTCTCTTGACTTACTTCGACGTTCTTGGACGTATGACAACTACTTTCTTCGCTCACCGTGTGGATGCTGCAATCGAACGCTTTGACTATAAAGGTATTGAACGCAACTACTTGCTTGGTGCGATTCCTTGGGCTCTATCTCGTGCCCTTCCAGTCTTCTTCGCGCTTGCTTTCGGTGGTGAATTTGTACAACACGTAGTAGATTTCGTTACAAAATACCAATGGGTTGCAGATGGTTTGACACTCGCAGGACGTATGCTTCCAGGTCTTGGATTTGCAATCTTGCTTCGTTACCTTCCAGTTAAACGTAACCTTCACTACCTTGCTATGGGATTTGGTTTGACAGCTATGTTGACTGTTCTTTACTCATATGTAACAGGTCTTGGTGGCGCTGTTGCTGGTATCGTAGGCACTCTACCGAAAGATGTTGCTGAAAAAATTGGTTTCGTGAACAACTTCAAAGGATTGTCTATGATTGGTATTTCTATCGTAGGTATCTTCCTTGCAGTGCTTCACTTCAAAAATAGCCAAAAAGTAGCTGTAGCAGCACCTTCTACACCATCAGAAAGTGGGGAAATCGAAGATGACGAATTCTAATTACAAACTTACAAAAGAAGATTTTAATCAAATCAACAAACGTAGCTTGTTTACTTTCCAATTGGGTTGGAACTATGAACGTATGCAAGCTTCTGGTTACCTTTACATGATCCTGCCTCAGTTGCGTAAAATGTATGGGGATGGCACTCCTGAATTGAAAGAAATGATGAAAGTTCATACTCAATTCTTCAATACTTCACCATTCTTCCACACTATTATCGCTGGTTTTGACCTTGCCATGGAAGAAAAAGATGGTGTAGGTTCAAAAGATGCGGTTAACGGTATCAAGACAGGTTTGATGGGGCCATTTGCTCCTCTTGGAGATACAATCTTTGGTTCGCTTGTACCTGCTATCATGGGGTCAGTCGCAGCAACTATGGCTATCGCTGGCCAACCTTGGGGTATCTTCCTTTGGATCGCAGTTGCAGTTGCTTATGACATCTTCCGTTGGAAACAGTTGGAATTTGCCTACAAAGAAGGGGTTAACCTTATCAACAACATGCAAAGTACATTGACAGCTTTGATTGACGCTGCATCTGTACTGGGTGTCTTCATGATGGGTGCTCTTGTAGCAACAATGATCAACTTTGAAATTTCTTACAAGTTGCCAATCGGTGAAAAGATGATTGATTTCCAAGACATCTTGAACCAAATCTTCCCACGTTTGCTTCCAGCAATCTTTACTGCCTTTATCTTCTGGTTGCTTGGTAAGAAAGGTATGACTTCTACTAAAGCTATCGGTATCATTATCGCTCTTGCAGTAGGTCTTTCTGCCTTTGGTAAATTTGTACTTGGAATGGGCGCATAATTTATGGCTAAATCATTAATTTTGGTGAGTCATGGTCGCTTCTGTGAAGAACTTAAAGGTAGCACAGAAATGATTATGGGTCCACAAGACAATATTTATACAGTAGCTCTTCTTCCAGAAGATGGCCCAGAAGACTTTACTGCTAAATTTGAAGCTGCTATTGAAGGATTGGATGATTTCCTAGTCTTTGCGGACCTTCTCGGTGGTACACCATGTAACGTGGTAAGCCGTTTGATCATGGAAGGTCGCGACATTGAACTCTACGCAGGGATGAATCTTCCAATGGTGATTGAATTTATCAATGCGAGCCTTACAGGCGCAGATGCGGACTATAAGAACCGTGCTGCAGAAAGTATTGTGAAAGTTAATGACCTGTTAGCTGGCTTCGATGATGACGAAGATGAATAATACTCTTCGAAAATCTCTTTAAACCATACTAGTGTCGCCTTGCCGTAGGTATATGTTACTGACTTCGTCAGTTCTATCTACAACCTCAAAGCAGTGCTTTGAGCAACCTGCGGCTAGTTTCCTAGTTTGCTCTTTGATTTTCATTGAGTATACGATGTGACAACGTGAAAATCGTTAGAGCATCTTATATAGAATATACATGGGAATGGGGCTTACTCCCATTCCCATATTTAATAGAAAAAGAGGAACTCAATGTTACATTATACAAAAGAAGACTTGATTGAATTGGGTGCAGAAATCACTACACGTGAAATCTACCAACAGCCTGATGTATGGAAAGAAGCTTTTGAATCTTATCAAGCAAAACGTGAAGAAATTGCAGCCTTCCTACAAGGGATTGCTGATAAACATGACTATATCAAGGTTATCTTGACAGGTGCTGGGACTTCTGCTTATGTGGGAGATACCTTGATACCTTACTTTAAGGAAGTCTATGACGAACGCAAATGGAATTTCAATGCTATTGCGACAACAGATATCGTTGCCAATCCAGAAACTTATTTGAAAAAAGATGTGACAACTGTACTTGTATCCTTTGCTCGTAGTGGGAACTCGCCTGAAAGTGTGGCGACTGTTGATTTGGCCAAGGCCTTGGTGGATGAGCTTTACCAAGTGACGATTACTTGTGCAGCGGACGGTAAGTTGGCTCTTCAAGCCCATGGAGATGACCGCAATCTCTTGCTTTTGCAACCAGCTGCTTCTAATGATGCTGGATTTGCCATGACTTCTAGCTTTACGTCTATGATGTTGACAGCTCTCTTGGTCTTTGATCCTACAGAATTTGCTGTTAAAGCTGAACGTTTTGAAGTTGTATCTAGTCTTGCCCGTAAAATTCTAGACAATGCAGAAGATGTCAAAGAACTTGTTGACCTAGACTTTAACCGTGTCATCTATCTAGGCGCTGGTCCTTTCTTTGGACTTGCTCATGAAGCTCAGCTTAAGATTTTGGAACTGACTGCTGGCCAAGTGGCGACCATGTATGAAAGCCCAGTCGGCTTCCGTCACGGTCCAAAATCTCTTATCAACGAAGATACAGTTGTTTTAGTCTTTGGTACAACGACAGACTACACTCGTAAGTACGACTTGGACTTGGTTCGTGAAGTTGCTGGTGACCAGATTGCTCGCCGTGTTGTGCTTTTGAGTGATCAATCCTTTGGTCTTGAAAATGTCAAAGAAGTGGCCCTTGGTTGTGGCGGTGTCTTGAATGATATTTACCGTGTCTTCCCTTACATCGTTTATGCCCAACTCTTTGCCCTATTGACTTCACTCAAGGTAGAAAATAAACCAGATACACCGTCTCCTACAGGTACAGTAAACCGTGTGGTACAGGGTGTTATCATCCACGAATATCAAAAGTGATACTCTTCGAAAATCAAATTCAAACCACGTCAGCTTCGCCTTGCCGTACTCAAGTACAGCCTGTGGCTAGCTTCCTAGTTTGCTCTTTGATTTTCATTGAGTATAAGACAGTGTTTATGAATTCTTGACAAGAGGATTTGTATATCATCAGGCAAACCATAGATTGTCAAGGCGCTTTCTATGGTTTGTTTGCTTGAGAGAAATAGTAAAAGGAGAACAGAATGAAAGCATACACAGAGCGTGTGTTTGGAAATGTTAAGGGACAAGATATTTTGGCCTATCGATTTGAAACTGACAGTGGCTACCAACTTGAGGTTATGACTTATGGTGCGACTATCTTGCGCTATGTCACACCTGACAAGGATGGAAATTTTGTCAATGTTATTTTGGGCTTTGATGACTTTGATAGCTATGTAGGCAATAGTCCTAATCATGGAGCTAGCGTAGGTCCTGTTGCAGGTCGTATTGCTGGTGCGACATTTGAGCTTAATGGCAAGACCTATGACCTTGAAGTCAACAATGCTAGCAACTGTAACCACAGTGGTTCAACAGGTTGGGATTCGAGCTTGTTTGAACTAGTTGAGGTGAGCGATCATGGCTTGACCCTCTACACAGAGCGTACAGATGAGACAGGAGGATTTCCTGGAAATCTCAAGATTTGGATCAGTTACCACTTAGAAGAAACTGGTGCCTATGAAATCAGCTACAAGGTAACGACCGATCAGGATACGCTGGTCAATCCAACTAATCACAGCTACTTCAACTTGTCTGGTGATTTCACGCAGACGATTGACCGTCATGTCTTCCAACTAAACACAGAGGGCATTTATCCAATCGCTCCCGACGGTGTTCCTGTCAAAACTCCAGATGCTACTCGTGATGTGGTTAAACACATCTACAATGGAGCTTTGTTGAAGGATATCTTTGCAGAAGAAGATGAGCAAATCCAGCTGGTGTCTGGTTTGGACCACCCATTTGCCCTTCCTGCAGGTCATGACAATGCTGGTTTTCTTTATGACCAAAATTCAGGTCGCTTCCTGCTTTTCAAGACAGAAGCTCCTTGCTTTGTAGTCTACACAGCAAACTTTGTGGATGAGAGTGTCATCATAGGAGGTCAGCCAATGGTACAGCACAATGGGATTGCCCTTGAAGCGCAAGCTTTACCAGATGCCATTCACAGTGACCTCAAAGACCAAGTCATTCTCAAAGCCGGTCAAACCTTTACAAGCAAGACACGTTATGAGCTTGTTGTGAAATAAAAGGATGGGAATTTCTACTTTTCGGATCAATAGCATTTGTCTTATAACATTAGTAGAAATGGGCAAAGAGTAGGAAAATATGATATAATTTAATATTGAAAATACCTGTCCTATCTATAGGATAAAAGGAGAAAAAATGAAGAAAATTGTATTTGCTAGCGCCTTGGCTTTGACTTTAGCTGGAGCAGTTTTGACAAATGATGTTTTTGCCAATGACAGATTGGTGGCAACACAATCTGCAGATGGTAGAAATGAAAATGTCTTGAGCTCAGAAGTGCTAAATCCCTCTAGTGGCAATGTTTTGGTTGGGATTAAGGGAGAATTTTTAACCCCAAATAAACAAACTATTTTGGATGCGATTAATAAGATTCGTAAGGAAGCAGCTGATGAAGGTTTGGTAGATAAGTATGTTCCTATCAAATGGTCTACTGATCTTGAGAAAACTGCTTTTGTACGAGCTACTGAGGTGTCAGTAACTCTGAAACCTGAGCGTCTTTCTACGAAAGAAATCTGGACTGCTTTTCCATCTAGTAATAGTATAAGAGGAGAAGCTTTAGATGTGAACTATGAAGGTTTTCTAAAAGCAATTGAAAATTGGCATGCTGAGAAGGCAAATTATGTAGCGAAAAAGAAGGGTGGAACATCTAAAGAATTTACAGGTTATTATGAGGCTTTGATCAATTCTAAATTTACCTATGTGGGGCTCGCTGCTTTTAAAAATGCAGCTAGTTCTCAGAAAGTAGCAACGATTTCTCTAGCTTTAGGTGATGATGCTTCTTCAGAGGAATTGGCTGGTGGATATGGTCCTGCTATTCAGTATACAGAAGTGACCTCCTCAAACCTTTCAACAGTTAAAAGTAAAGCAGTCGTTGTAGAAAAAGCGCTGAAAGAATTTAGAACTTCTAGTTCAGACCAATCTGGTTGGGTGCAATCTAATGGAAAATGGTATTTCTATGAGTCTGGTGATCTGAAGACAGGCTGGGTGAAAACGGATGGTAAATGGTACTACTTGGATGACCTAGGTGTCATGCAAACTGGATTTGTAAAAGTAGATGGTAGCTGGTATTACTTGAGTAGCTCAGGTGCTATGTTTACAGGCTGGGGTACAGACGGAAATAGATGGTTCTACTTTGATGGCTCAGGAGCTATGAAGACAGGCTGGTACAAGGAAAATGGTACTTGGTATTATCTTGACGAAGCAGGTATCATGAAGACAGGTTGGTTTAAAGTTGGACCGCACTGGTACTATGCCTACGATTCTGGAGCTTTGGCTGTGAGCACAACAACACCAGACGGTTATAAAGTAAATGGAAATGGTGAATGGGTAAACTAGGCAACTAGTGAACAAATAGTCTGTTTCAATAGCTTTTTATAACGAAGTTGTAAAATTATATAACCTTAAAATGGGGAAGGCTAGTTTGCCTTCTCTATTTTCTTGAAAGTTGTAAACAAAAAATCTTCAATGCCTACCTACGTAGCACAGATGATTTCAGAGAATCGATTTATAAACAATAAGAAAACTCCCCCAAGCTATCCTGTCTAATCCAGTCTATCTTGCAGATGGTCAGTCTTTGTGATAGAATAGCATAAAGTCCTTTTGAGGGGGAACTTGCTAGGAAATCCCCAAGCATTGTAACGGATGAACCACCCTCGCCTTTTTGTGAGGGTGGTTTTTCCTTTATAAGCAGAAAATAAGAGGGAAAGAGTCTACATCATGTCGAGAATTGTCACCATTCATCCAGCCAAGGAAATCCATGAGAGTACCCAAGTTTATCGATCCCTTCAAAGACCCCTCTCCTGTAACCATCTTTTATCCAGAGTATATCTACCGCATAGGAGGAGAAATCCGTTCTGAAGAGGACTTGTTGGTTAAGTTCCTATTCAGATGTGCAAAACAGACAGATCTCTTTATCCGTGACCAACAAATCGTTCCCAAACCCAGCCTCTGGCGTTACATGGAAAACACGGACAAAAATTACTATGAAGTCGTCCATGAAAATGTCATGCGAGACTTACGCCTCGCCAATCTGCGCAAGGCAAACAAATATCTAGTCGCCAGTGAAGTGTTGACTGATACTTTGGCGAAACAAGGGTATGACACCAAGTTTTTACCACCAATGTTTACAGAAAAATTAGGTCAGCTAAGAAAAATTGGACCTGTTTTGGACTATTGCCTAGTGGATCATATGGGAGAAGGAAAGAACGTTGAACTTGTCATTGAAGCCTTTATCGAACTCTACAAACGTGGCTCTAAGGCCCAGATTACCTTTTATGGCGGCTCAGAGGAACGTCTAGCAGAATTACAGAATCAATATGATATTCCGCCAACCATTCATTTCAAAGGATTGGTAGAGGAGGTTCCTTATCATCTCCACCAGTGCTACCTGTCAGCTAGTTATACAGAGTTATTTGCCAATGCCTGTGTTGAAGCCTTGAGTCAAGGTTTGTTAGCCTTATTATCAGATGTGGAGATAGCCCATCGTTTCTATGCTAGCCAGTCCAATGCCATCCGCCTCTTCCAGAATAAGGGACAATTGATCCAAATGATAGAAGAGATGGAAGAGCTTGATTTTTATCTATCGAATGAAAAAAATCTAGCCTTAGCCTCTCGCTATTCTCTGGAAAAAGTAGCTCAAATATATAGAGAACTATTAGATAGGAACTTCTAGGATGTTGTAAGTTGATCAATCTAGCTTTTCTTACTAGTCCAATACAATAGAAAACTAAAGGAAGACTATATGAAAGCAAAATCTAAACCCATAGCCGTCATTTTGATTCGTTCGGGTTCACGCGGCTTAGTGGATAAAAATATCAAACCTCTTGCAGGTAAACCCTTGGTTTTCTATACCATAGAAGTCGCTCTAGCCTCCAAGCTATTTAGTGACATCTGGGTCTCCTCAGACTCACTCGCCTATCTAGAACTCTGTCGTCAAGCTTATCCAGAGATTTGTTATGTCCATAGACCAAAAGAATTGGCCCTATCAACAACCTCTAGCTTAGAGACCTTACGAGACTTTTTACAGCCCTTTGAGGAAGGTCAGGTCTTTGTGAATCTACAGGTGACCTCACCCTTGAGAGAGGTGGAGCACCTTATTGAATCCTACCAGCTCTACTGTCAGTCTGGAGCTGACCATTTGATTTCCTGTGTCAAGGCGGATAAGAGTCGTAGTCTTTTCTTGCAACTCGGGGACTCACCTTTTATCCGTCCGCCACAGGTTTCCAAACACTATGCTCGACAGAAAGAGCCTGTCTATTACTATCCAAACGGTAGTATCTGGATTTCTCGCAAGAACCTTTACCTACGAGATGAGACCTTTTACACAGATAAGACAGTGGCCTATGAAATGCCCAAACTCTATTCTTATGATATCGACGATGCTTTGGACTTTGAAGTCGTTGAGACCTTGCTGCAACATCACCACCTAGGAGAATCAAAGAGATGAAACACCTCATCATTGCCACAACGCCCTTGCAGGCCAAGATTGCCCAGCATATCAAGGGGCTCTATCCTAATCAGGACTTTGTCAGCCTTTATGTCAGTCCTGTCAAAAATGCCCGTCAGGAGCATTATGCAAAGGATTTTGACCATGTTCATTATCCTCAGACGACAGAGGACTTGGCTCAGATTTGTCAGGAGCTTGCCGGCGACTATGACACCATCTTTTATGCTAGCTTTGACAATAGCTTGATTCTGGACTTGGTTGCTAGTTCAAATTACCAGCACCTCATGAGTTTCGATGATGGCTATGCAGATATTTACCCTTTGGGAATGTATGCCCTCCCTCTTCAACCCAGTCAGGTGGGGCCTTTGGGCTTGACTAGAGATGATTTGATTGAGCGGACAGAAAAGCACTATACCCTCTATCGCAGTGACTACCATGTCGTGGCTAGAGAAAAGCTAGTTTATCTGGAGCATTTTTTTGACCTGCCCCAAGCACCCGTCTTAAATGGTAAGACGGTCAAGGTCCTGTTGGGGCAAAAGTTCTCTGAAGAGGATGATCAGATCTCCATCCGCTTTATTAGTACCTATGCCAAGGCCTTAGCCATTGACCTCTATCTGCCTCATCCCAAGGAAACCTTCACTATTCCAAACGTGACTTACTTGGAGACGGAGCTGATCTTTGAAGATGTCCTAGCCCAACTCTTTCAAGAATACGAGTTCGTCCAGGTCTATCATTTTACTTCATCAGTCAGCCTCCACTTACAAGACCTGCCCCATGTGACCATCACAGGTATTTCCCTCCCCTACTATGAGGACCGTCAAAAAGAATTGCGACGCTTAGGTTGTCAGTTTGAAAGGGATGAATTAGTGAGTGTAAGCCATTATCAATCAGATATTGGTCATGATGAATTAAGTATTCGTCCTTCCGATATCATTGATAGGTATCCTAATGGAAAAATGACTGTTATTAATGGATTTGTGGCTAGTATTGAATTAGAAGAAGAAACTCTATATTTTACTTCCGGATTATATTTAAAGAAAAATAAAAAAGAAGAACTGGAATGGTTAAATCGAGATGGTTCGACAGCGATGCGGGCACGGTACTATAAGCCAAGAGAAGAACCAAGTCCCATTTATATGATGGAGGACAATTATTTATATTATAAAGATGGAGAATGGTTAACCTACGAAGACTTATTGATTCAGGTATTAATCAGTCTTACAGATAAGAAAGACATCTTAATTCGAGATCAACATAACGTGGTGACTCCCAAATTATGGCGCTTTGTAGAAAATACAAACCGTCTCTATTGGGAATATATCCATGACAATGTATTGCTAAATCCAGCTCATAATCTAAGAAGAAAAACTAGATATTTAGTAGCTTCAGAAGTATTAACATCAATCTTGCAAGATTTAGGGTATCACGCACAATTTATGCCACCGATTTTTGCACCTCAAGTTTCCTCAGCAGTATTACAAAGAAGAAAGCCTAGTTCCTATTGTTATGTAGGGAATATGAGTAAGGTAAAAAGGGTAGAATGGATTATAGAAGCCTTTAGGAAGTTAGAACAAGAAGGCCTACCTGTAGAAGTATTCTTATATGGTGGAGATATTGAAAAATTGAAGAAAGAGTATCCGACTTTGCCATCTACCATTCATGTTGTTGGATATGTAGATGAGGTACCTTATTGGGAACATGATGGCTATATTTCAACTTCCCAAAAGGAATTATTTGCCAATGCCTGTGTTGAAGCTATGAGTTTTGGATTGATTCCCTTGCTTTCTAATGTTGAAATTGCTCATCAATATTATGCATCTAAGAACTCAGATATTTGCTTATATGATACACCAGAGGAGTTAGCGCATCTTATCAAGTGTTTATATGAGACTGATAAAGAAATCGAGCTAGAAAATACAAGTAAGTTTGTGAATCGATATTCAAAAGAACAAGTTTCTAAGAGATATTTATCACTCATGAACGCCTAAAAATGAAATAGATAATGAGATTTTATTGGATATCTTATTATCTATTTTTTTTAATTTCCTTTATGTATAATTGTTTGATAAAGGAAACTGAGAGTGATATACTAGTATAGTTAGTATAATTTTTTATAATGAGTAGAAAGAAATAAAAGGGAAAAGACCTTATGAAAAAAGATACAATTCAAAAATATTCATTACGTAAATATAAAGGAATTGGTGCAGCGTCTGTTTTATTAGGGATGATGGTTGTTGGAGCTAGTCCGGTATTGGCTGAAGAAACTACAAATACAGCTAATGAAACTACAGTAACACCTGCAAAAGATAATGTGGAAATGGAAACGTTGAGTAATGGTACTGGTAGCTATACAATGCCAAAAATGCATGTGTTTGATGGTTTGAATTATCATGCAACGGGGACAGAAGATGGATATGAAAGAAATCATCGCGAGAATGAAGGTAGAGCCAAATATAATTTAGACAGAGTTGAAAAGGAAACTATAAAAAAACAAGGAGAAGATAACTTTAAGGATTCAAAAATTTCTTATGTCACAAAAGAAGGCGAAGTGCTGAAAGAAGAATCTGATGTAGAAATTCCTGTTGGTGATAAACACCTTTCTAGTACTACTATGGATTATAAAATTCGTGGACTTTTTGGCAAACGTTATGAAGGAAAAATTACTAGTTTAAATGAAGAAGTATTAAACAAGCTAAAAAAAGAAGATGAAATTATAGAAAAAGATGGAAATAAATATCATAAAATTGATACAAAATTAGAAAAACATGAAGGTACTTCAAAAGAAACTACATTTAATGATATAACTGTTCATGCAAATCCTGGAAATTTGCATAATGAAGATGGAAGTATTCGCTATAATAATATTAAAGAAGGTAGTCGAGTTTGGTTAGTTTCTGAAACTGATGAAGGAAAATATGGGAAGTATGTTTTAGCCACAAAACCAACTACAGCCAATGATTCTTGGGCTGTTGAAACATTTAAACAAGGTGAAAATGATGCTAAAGATTTTACAAAAGAAAATATAACAACTGATGGTGGAATTAAGGAAGGAGATACTATATTAGTTGTTGAAAAAAATGAGGTAGCATTAAAAGAATCTGTTTCTACAGCAACGGAACAAGAAGCGTATACGGCGGGTGCATTTTTTAATGAGAAAGCATTAGAGGAAGGCTTAAATAATCTTTTAGATGAGAGATTAAGAGATTTAAAAGACGAAGATGTCACTAACTCTGAAAAAGAAAAGACATGGGAAGAAATCTATAAGGTTACATTAACAAATAAAAATGCAGTAGATAATAAGAATCGTCCTACTTATTCTGTACATCAGGAGTTTAATGGTTATATAAGAGAAAACGGAAAGTTTGTAAAATATAACGATGTGACAGAATATATAACTAAGCTAAAAGAAATGTTTGGCGAAAAAGAAATTACAGTAGGATGGAAAAATTCTTGAGATAAAGTAGAACCAAAATTTGTTGGAAATATTGAAGAGTTTAAAGACACTGCTAACTACGAGAGTGAAAAAGCAAATGTCACGAAGTTTAAAGAGGCTCATAAAGCAATTCAGTATGTCGACCAAGTTCCAACAAATGCCAATTTTGTAAAAAATGTGTTTGAAGTAAATGTGGATTTTAAACTAGGAGATAAGAGTACAGATTATTATTATCCTAGTGAAGATGATGATTCTAATCAACCAAAGAAAACTTATTTAGCTTATAGATTTGGCTATTTTGGTGCGAAATATTATAGTGAAGATACTAGATACCAATATGGATTAGGCCAATTATATAAAGAATATGAAAAAGATGGAGTTCGATATAGAATTGCCGCACCTACGAAATATGAACAACATGCGTCAATATCTGAGCCTATTTATAGTGAAATTCATTATTACGACTTATACCAACCAACCCGTGCTTACCATATTAGTGATCAACTAACTAATGTTAAAAACATCTACGCTAAGGAAGAAACAGAAACTACTGAGAGTAAAGGTAGTGTCATTGTTAAGTATGAATTAGCGGATGGAACTTCTATTAAAGAAAGTACAGATGTTGTTAAAGATGCAGTGATATCTTCTACAGAAACTAAATATTACTTAAATAAGGATAATCAAAAAGTAGTAGTAGGAACACCAACGACAACAAACAAAGAGGTTTCATATGATGCTACAACGGTAAAATTACAAGAAATAACCAAAGATGGTAAAAAATATAAACTAGTAGGACTGAAAACAGGCTCTCTCACAGAAACAGGGAAAGTTGTTTCAGGAACTACTGAAATTACCTATGTCTATAAACTAGCAACTGCTGGAAATATCTTCGAAAAATACATGATTGAAGGAACGAATACCGAAATAGCGATGGAGAAACAGTTAACGAAAGAAGCATCCATTGGAGATTCTTACACTTCAATTCCTCCAGAAGCATATACGGTCATCAAAAAGGACGGAAAAAGCTATATTTACAAAGGACATCGTGCTACTTCAGCGCCTGAAATAGGTACAGTTGATGAAAATGAAAAAACAGTTATTTATGACTTTGTAGAATTCTTTAGTGAAAAAGGTGAACCAGAAGTACAGCCGGAATTACCAGAAGGAGTTGTAAGCGAGAAGGGAGAACCAGCGATTCGTCCTGTAGCTCCATTATTGATTACTCGTCATATTATTATTGAATCGAATGAAGAACTCGTTCCAATTCAAATTGGTAAATTGGCTCCTAAATCTGATATCATATCGAAAAATGGTAAGAAATATAGATATACAATGACCCATGAAAAAGATGGCATTGTTACCCATTTATATACTGAGTTAATAGGCGATGACGTAGCGAAACCACAGGATCAAGAATACCTTCAGTCAAATTCTGTTAAGATTGATGAACCTACAAAACAAGAAGGTTCTTATCAAGATGAAGCGATTACCCAAGAAGAGGACAAGTCATCTCAGGGGCAACACTCAGAATCTGGGGAAGAGTTACCTCAAACAGGGCAAGCTGAACTTCCAAACACTGGTACAGCAGATAATGCTAGCCTAGCAGCACTTGGACTTCTTGGAGTCTTGAGTGGATTTGGACTTGTTGCTCGTAAGAAAAAAGAAGACTAATTCTAATTAGATTTTCTGACAAGAATAAGGAGTAGGATATCATATCCGCTCCTTTTCTTTTTGGGTTGAGATAAGAGTCATCATAGCATTGGTTAAAAATTT